>JBDUCW010000252.1:0-3400 GCA_040003235.1 Ferruginibacter sp.
CCTGAAAAAAGCAGCACTCATTTTCCCGGCAACATAAGTATCGACATCTTCTTTTTTGGCACTATGGCCATGTGATTCAATGAAAGTTTGTTTACCCAGATCGGTCAATAGTTTAAAATCATCTATTGTTGCTTTTATAATGGAAGGCATAACCTGCAAATAATTGTATAAGAAAAAATCATGCTGAATGTGTCTCATTAAAGGAACACATTTTTCTGCTGACTTCAAAAGCTACCCACCGCAACCTACCTAAGTTGCTGACTGCAAGGGGATTTTCTAAAATAGAAGGGAATAGATCTGAACCAGCCAGCTTGATGCTGTGCGGTCAGAGGGTTTTCAATAGTTTTAAATTCGTATCCAATAAATGGAAACTGATCGCCCGGCCGGGAAAAAAATCCGTAACCCTTAAAAAATCCGGCTACATGCGCAGCGTCTAATTCCGTAACGCCATTGCCTTTATAATAAACGGTGTGATTTTTATCCAGTTTAAAAGGAGTGCCTGTTTTTCCATCTGTTGAAATAACCGACATCAATGATTTAAAAAATCCCATAGTTTTTGTTTGTTAGTGAATGTATGCTTTAATAAGCAGTTAGTAACCAATAAGATTAACGGGTGATGGGTGCTAATAAATGCTTTAAGTGGTTGAAGCTGTATAGTTTGCCAGATATTCAGCCAGAACCAAAACAGATGTTGGGCGTGGTTAGTTTAAAAATGCTTGCTTAGCTATAGCTTAATATACTTCTCTACTTCTTTACCCTTCAACATCAGTTCTTTTGTATTTACCTGTAGGATTTTATCAGCAGCTGCATTGATTTTCTTGGAGCCAATTTTACTCCACCTGGTTTTATCTTTTTCAAACTCCGTTTTAAAGATTGCTCTCGAAAGATCCCTTATGACACAATAATCGGCAACTGAATGCCCGTTATCACTATCGTAATTGGCGTTATCAATAAAAAAATTGACCAGTCCATATAGTGATTGTTTGGCAAGACTCAGCTCCACCAGTTTTGCCCGGTACTCCAGGTCAGCACTGGTGAGTTTTGGAAACAATTTATAATCTGCGAAATGCCTGCTTTCATGGGCGAGATAGCTTACCAAAAAATTTTCACTCTTTAGATCATAAGCTGATCTTACACAATACAACGCACCTGATGTTGCCCAGCCACCCGGGTAATATCTTCCTAAGGTTGCATACTCTTCCCAACCTAACGTAATAAAGTCATTCATAAAAATTACTCTTGCACTGGTGGTTTCATGGTGCAGGGTGAAATGGTAAGTAGTGTCTTTTTGCGACTTCCACACCAACAGGTCAAACAGCTTTCCTGTTTTTCCGATACCATCGGTCATGTATAAGCCTTTATTGGCGATGTACATTTTTGCATAGGCATCTGCACTGTCAATATTATAAGGCATCGCCTTCAGAGCGGGATAGTCATTCTTTAAAAAAACATGAAGAGTATGCCACAATATACTATCGTAGGAATTTGCACTATCCAGCAACGAGCCTCTCCAATAGTGTTGAAAAATGGAAAGCAGGCTATCAATGGATGATCCTTTGCTTGCAAGAAGATGGTTTTGATCTGACCCATACTTAAAACGTTCATTAAAATTCTTTCTGAATAATTGATCTTTAGCAGAGATCTTTTTTCCAGGATCATATTCAAGCAGGGCAAATACCGGTTTTATATTGGCATCCAAACAAAAGGAATATATTTTTCGATAATCCAGTTTTACACTGTCCTTGTCTTCAATTTGTGCGAAGCTTTTTCCCTGTAAGAGAAAGAGCGCAGCCATTACTACAGCAGTGATTCTTGATACTTTCATTCATTTAGTTTTCTTTATTTTTTTTGCCTATTCTTTATTTTCCTTTTCGAGTTGTTTAGCCATTTTCAATGTATGTTCCACCGATCGTGGATCACTCCAATCGTTATGTCCTGGAATTACAAAGATTGGATTCTTACATTTTTTCTGAACATTTTTTATCGTGGTTGCGTAAGCTTTCACATTAGCATCTCCTAAATTGCCAAGGTCTGTATCTGCCACACTCTTGATCAGGCAACCACCATACAATATTTTTTCTTTTTCAAACCAGATCACAATATTGTCAGGCGCATGGCCTGGCCCTGGATAATAAGTTTGAAAAGAATATTGCCCAACGGTGAAAACAGTATCCTTGTCAATTAAGAATTCGGCTCTTTTCTTACCTCTTTCTTTGCTGAGAGCATCCGTTAGTTTCGTCGTATACGTTTTGATGCCATGTTGCCGGTAGTATTCAAGTCCGCCGGTTCTGTCATCATGAAAATGCGTGGCAAAACACATGACAACCTTTTTATTGTGTTTTGTTTTAATGCTGTCCAGTAAAGGTTGAAACTGTGTGGTGTCCCAGGGCGAATCGAACAGCACAACGCCATTATTTGTTACCAGGTAAACACCGTTTGCTGGTATCCTGGCTTCTTTATATAAATTGTAAGTGGTGAAAACATAAAAGTCGCCAGTTAGATGAGTGATCTTTAGATCAGCGTTTGTTGTTTGTCCAAAACTTTTTACCAAGAAGAATAAGCAGGCTATTGCCGTTGTTATTGTACGCATCGTGATTTTTAAATTGCTTTCTCAAAATTAGCCCAAACTTATTAGTCCGAAGTATTGCAGTAAATTATTATGCCTTTAAATTCGGTTAATAGACAAAATTCGTAGGGGAAGAAATTCCCGATCCTTTATTTTTCGATTTGTTGTGTTTCGTTTTTATGTATCTCGTTAATATAACGGTCTTTCAAATGATCATAAAAAGAATGCCTGCTTACCAGGGTTGCCACCAGATTGGAAGCCAATGCGGTTAGCATAATATAGAAAATAACGTTATGGCTGTTGGTCATTTCCAACACAAGAATAGAAGAAGTAAAAGGACTTCGGGTAATACTTGTTAAAAAACCGGTCATGCCACATAAGATCAAAAGATTGGTTTCTGTACCGGATAAGTGAAACCATCCCGCAAACACAGAACCAATACTTGCCCCTGCACTTAATGATGGGGCAAAAATGCCACCAGCTGAACCTGTTGAAAATGATACGATCGGACCGACAGTTCGTAGAACCGGCAAATACCATTCTACATTTTTTTGATCTGTGAATAAACTGTTCACCATGATCTCTTTTCCTGAACCAAAAGTTTGACCATCTACCAAAACAGCAAGTGCCGCAATGATCAGCCCGCAAATGGCCACAAAGATCATTTTATGGAAATTTTTTTTCAGCCCTCTTTTCTTTCTGAAGATGTAGAGTATCGTTCTTCCCATTCCACTTCCTGCAAGCCCTGTAATGATCGCTACCGGGATGATCAATAAAATTATCCATGCTGATATACCCGTTAGACTTGGGTATCCTAAATAAAGATAGGGCCCC
>JBDUCW010000141.1:0-11339 GCA_040003235.1 Ferruginibacter sp.
CTCGTATTGTTGCAAATGCATGGAAAAACTAGCTTCTACTAATAACAATCAATTGAAAACTACGCTTCTGCTTTTTTTGTCCGCTGCTTTGATGTTTGCTTTTTCACAAGGACAGCAGAAACCTTTTCCCCAGCACGCGGCATATTCAAAAGGAACGATCATTCCCAATCATATCTCCCAACAACTATTGGACGACAGCACGTTTTCATTTTATAAACAATGGCAACAGCGCTACATTAAAAAAAGCATTTGTTCGGAGAGCTATTATGTATGGTCTGAAAATGCCGGGAAAAACCATGAATGTGTTTCGGAAGGACAGGGTTACGGGATGATCATTGTTGCGTTAATGTCCGGTGAACATGATCGTGGGCAGCAACTGTTTGATGGATTGTTTAAATATTACCAGGAACATCCCAGCAAAAGAAATGTATATCTCATGTCATGGGCGCAGAGTAATAGCTGTACAAATTTCGAAGCAAGTTCTGCCACTGATGGAGATATTGATATCGCTTTTTCATTGTTACTCGCCGATGCGCAATGGACGAGCAAGGGAAATGTAAATTATCTTAAAGAGGCGAACAGAATAATTACAGCAATCAAAGAACAGGAAATTAATGGCAGCACATTTTCTGTTTTGCAAAGCAACTCAATAGAAAATGACAGCAAGGATTTTTTTGATATGCGCTCCTCGGATTTTATTCCTGCTGAATTCCGTTCGTTTTTCAATACAACAAAAGATAGTGTATGGAATAAAGTAATTTCCGCGAATTACAGACTATTCAATCATCTGCAGAAAACTTACAGTAAAGAAGCAGGATTGGTCCCGGATTTTATTCAGCATATCAATACAGGGCCCAGACCGGCAACTAAATTTTATTTAGAAAGTAAATTTGACGGCCTTTATAATTACAATGCCAGCAGGGTTCCATGGCGGATTGCAACAGATTATATTATACACGGTGACCTGCGTGCTAAAGAATTTATTGAACCCATCAACAAATGGATCATTGAGACAACTGAGAATAATCCTGACAATATTTCGGCAGGATATACATTGGCCGGCGACGATTTAAAGACAAGAAATTTTGAGGCACTCAGTTTTATTTCTTCATTTGCTGTTTCAGCGATGGTGGATGCTGAAAATCAGGGATGGCTGAATAAACTATGGGACTATATTATTCATTTTAAGCTGGCTGAATTTGACTATTTTGATAATACCATTAAAATGCTGCAGCTGATTATTTTATCTCACAACTATTGGGAGCCATCAAAAAATTAATCCGGTTTGCTTTTGTAATCCATCTGGAATTTCGTTTCTTTTGCAGGTAATTTTAACCGACTCAACAAAATAAATATGCAGGACCTTATCAGAAAATTAAAATTTAAAGGCATCGGCGTTATTATCAATGCTCCGGCCAATATTGAAAGCGAATTTATTAAACTTGGTTTCAGTACTTCGTTTGATAAAAAATTGAAAAGCAATAACAGCCTGGTTTTCATCAACAATAATAAAGAATACCTGGATTTTCTTAATAAACAATTGAAAAATGTTGAGCCCGACAGCGTTCTATGGTTTGCTTATCCGAAGGGGACATCAAAAATTAAAACAGACATCAACCGCGATACAATCCGGGTAACAGGAGAAACATTTAAAATAACAACTGTAACAGCAATCTCTATCGACGATACCTGGAGTGCATTGCGTTTCAGGCCTATCGGAAAGGTAGGGACATAAGATTTCCAGGTTGATATTACTGTATGCAATAATTTCCTGACCAATATGCAACTGATATGAATGCGGACCTTTTAATTAAAAATATTTCAAAGCATATTACACTGGATGCTGAAGAAAAAGATTTCTTTGTTGCTCTTTTAAAATCAAAATCTTTAAAGGCGGGTGAGTTTTTATTGCGTGAAGGAGATATCTGCCGGTATGAAAGTTTTGTAACGCGGGGATGTCTAAAAACTTATTACGAAGATAAAAATGGATTCGAACACATTATGGATTTCTCCATTGAAGAATGGTGGGCCGATGACCTGTACAGTTTCTTTACGCAAACTGCATCAAGGTCTTATGTTAAAGCAATAGAGGACACCGACATTTTACAGATCGGTAAAAACGATTTAGAGACTTTGTATCAAAAGATCCCAAAGTTTGAAAGGTTTTTCAGAATACTTTTTCAAAACGCTTATATTACGCAAAGGGAACGGATCAATCTTACCTTATCTACTCCTGCTGAAGAACGATATCTTTTGTTTATCAAAAGAAAACCATACGCTGAAAAGCGATTCTCACAAAAAGATATAGCCTCTTATTTAGGCATTACGCCGCAATTTCTAAGTTCCTTAAAGAAAAAGATCAGGAAAGTTAAAGTAGATTAACTTTTAACTCATTTTATTTCATTCTTTTTGCTGCAGGTATATTAAACGCCGCGATAAAGAAATAAAATCTGCATGCTGATTCCAGATTTTATTTTCAATTATTTAATTGATAAAAAAACCAGGAATGACAAAAGCAAAACTCTTAAATGCAGAAAAAATCTCCAAACAATTTTTTGAAGCCATTGAAAATGATGGTTTGATCGTAGCCGGAAAGTCTGAGCAGCAGCTCAATACAGAAGTTACGGAACTGGCGTTGAAAAAATTCGGTATTGAAAAGCATTGGCATAAAAAAATTGTCAGGACCGGTGTCAATACCTTAGCCGTTTACAGTCAGAATCCTCCTGACAGGATAATAGCGGCTGATGATATTCTGTTTATTGATTACGGCCCTATTGTGGATGATTATGAAGCTGACCTGGGCCGGACTTATGTGCTCGGTAATGATACGCATAAAATAAAATTAAAAAAAGATGTAGAACAGGCCTGGTATGAGATCAGGGATTGGTATCAACAGCATACCATTTTAAAAGCGTCTGACCTTTTTAAATTTATTGTTGAGAAGACGAAAGAATATGGCTGGGTTTTCGGCGGTGAGATCGCCGGGCATATTGTTGGAAAATATCCGCACGAACAACCGGCAGATCCTAAAAGTTTAGAACTTGATATTCATCCGGAAAATCATAATGATATGTTCCTGCCGGATTCAAATGGTAATACAAGACATTGGATACTGGAACTGCAGTTCATCGATATCGAAAATCAGGCTGGCGCTTATTTTGAGCAGCTGCTCTATTAAGAAAAGGAGGAAAATTTATCAGTAAAAAATAATGAAGTAATTATACAGGCATGAATATTTCAAAAGCAGCATCGCCGGCATTGATCCTGGTAGACCTGCAAAAAGGCTTCAGTGATATTGAATACTGGGGTGGTCAAAGAAATAATTTATACGCTGAACAAAATGCAGCTGAACTTTTAGAACTGTGGAGAGAAAATGATCTTCCGGTTTTTCACATTCAACATTGTTCTTCCAATCCTGCTTCACCGCTTCACGAAACAAATAAAGGAAATGAATTCATCGACATGGTTCTGCCCATGGATAACGAACCCATCATCCAAAAAAATGTGAACAGTGCTTTTATCGGAACTGATTTGAAAGAACGTCTTGATAAAAGAAAAATCAATCAACTTGTAATTGTTGGGCTGACCACGGATCATTGTGTTTCCACCACAACGAGAATGGCGGGCAATTATGGGTTTGATGTATTTGTGGTTGCCGATGCAACAGCAACCTTCAATAAAAAAGGTCTCGAAGGTCAGAATTATTCTGCGGAATTGATTCATGAAACGGCACTCGCCAGTCTGAATAAGGAATTTGCTACAATCGTTACCACCAACTTCTTAAAGCAAAGCATGGTTTTGTAATCAGGATAAAAATTCGTTTCTTTAAGCAAGAACGGATTACAGGGAAATATTTTTATTTCATTTAAATTATTCCTATCATGATTACTGGAGCACATTCCATCATCTACACTACCAATTCCGAAGCGGATATGGACTTCTTTAAAAACATTCTTAAAATTCCGAATGTTGATGCCGGCGGAGGCTGGCTGATCTTTGGTCTGCCTGCTTCAGAAGTTGCGTTACATCCTTCTACCGAAAATGGACTGCATGAATTTTACCTGATCTGTGATAATATCAATTTATTTGTAAAAGAAATGCAACAACATAAAATTGTATGCAGTGAAATAGAAGATCTGCGCTGGGGCAATCTTGTCCGTATCGTTTTGCCGGGCGGTGGTAAACTCGGTGTTTATGAACCGAAGCATGTGAGACCATCAGCAACATGAAATAGAAAATCAAGACATGGAACAAAAGAAACTCAAAATATTTTTTCCCTTCAGCTCTGCTTCAAACAACGGCATAAAGTTTTTGTCGGTATGAACAAACAGCCCGCTGTTACTTTTATGACTGCTGTAAATTGATATATTTCAAACCTGTTTCATGACAATACCTGCCAATAGAAAAAGATTTCCGGTTGTATTCGTTTCCGGATTGCTGGCTTCAGTCTTATTAATTCTGCTGATCATTGATACATTGAAACACTTCAACGACAAAGGACACGCAGACAGCATATTGATCGGAGCATATATCGGGCTTACGTTTTGGGTAGTTATTCTTACGGTCATTGCATTGCTGGAATACATAAAAACAACGTTTAGTAAACAAGCGGTTTTAATAATAACAGACAAAGGCATTCATGACAATCTCAGTATTTTTTCGGTAGGTGATATCAGCTGGGCAGAAATCACGGATTTAAGAATTGTAAAGTTACTCAGGACAGATTTTTTAGTGATCAGTGTAACAAACCCTCAATCATTTATTCACAGGATCAGCAAACTGAAACAGCGGCCATTGAAATCTTATTTAAAAAAGTTTGGTTCTCCAATTGTAATTTCACAACGGAGAATTAATTATAACCTGGAGGATCTGAAAGAAATTCTGCTGAACACAAAAGCTGGTTATATAAACGTAAGTTAATGCTATGCTTCAACTATTCAAATGAATAGAGAAATTCAGACTCATTTAATCAAAACTAAATGGCAGAAATTGTAAATGCAGCAGAAGATTCATTGGAAAATCTGACGAATTCCAATCCGGAAATAAATTCGGATGAAAATATTCTTCCTGTCGACCCGGACCCACTCATTCAAAATCAAGAAACAACCAATATGGAAGTACATAAGCATCCACATCATGTGACCCATAAAAAGAAATGGACCGAATATCTTCTCGAATTTTTGATGCTGTTCCTGGCAGTGTTCCTCGGTTTTCTTGCAGAGAATCTCAGAGAGCACCAGGTAGAAAGAGAACGGGCTAAACAATACATAGAATCATTCTACGAAGACCTGAAAACGGATACAGCAAGAATTTCAATTTACAGCAGTTTTGATGAAAGCAAAATATCAGCACTTGCCAATCTGCATGATTGTTATGACAGCATTTCAAAGAACCGGCAGGCTTCATCTGGCCTGCTTGCAGTAATAAAAGCTACTGCTACTAACAGGCCTTACAAAATAACTGAACGGACTTTAAATCAACTGTCAAATGCAGGCGGGTTCAGGTTATTGCGGAAAGAAGACGCGGACAGTATTATCGCTTATCAAAAAGAATTCAATAATTTTGAGGACTTCCAGGTAACTGCATTCCAGGAAGCACAGAACAATGTAAGGAGCACATTTAACGTGCTTATAAATTTCAATGCCAATATTCAAATGTTTAAACCGCAGGCAGGAATGGCCATTACAACTTTTGATGATAAAGATATTACGGAGCCTCTATTTTTTTCTGATGATAAAGGTTTACTCAATAAATATTTTAATGAACTTCAACTTTATTACAGGGTAACCTATAATCACAAAAGGATGTTATTGGCTTTAAGAGAAACTGAAATGCGCCTGATTAACTATTTTAAAAGTAAATATCATTTTGAATAATATTTTGTGTACATATTTACAAGATGAGATAAATTCCTACATCGTTCTGCGTTTAAAAAGACCAGAATACATTTTATAAAAACATGCTTTTCAGGACAGGTTTCAAAACAAAAAAATATTTATTTGCGCTGCCACTTTTACTTGCAATCATTTCCTGCAGATCACCCATTAATGTGTACGATGGTTTTGAAACGCCTGGGTTGAATAAGATCTGGGGTACTGACCGAATGGAGATGCATTCTTTTCAAATCCAATCTGCCATTGTGAGGAAAGGAACCAGTGCTGCGAAAATTACTTTGCAGCCAGGCGATGTGTTTGAAGCAGGTGTAGGAAAAAGCAAAGATTCAGAACGTGATGAGCTTCGGGAGGCTGATCAACTGGTATCTGACGAAGGGAAAATATATGAATACCAGTTCAGTCTTTTTTTGCCTGACAGTTTTCCCATTGTTCCTACAAGACTTGTAATAGCGCAATGGAAGCAGCATTGCGGCGGCGACAGCGCCTGTTCGGATGCCAGTCCGGTTATGGCGATAAGATTTGTGTCGGGTAAATTATTTATTACGGTTCAGACAGATTCAGGAACAAAAACTGTTTATCAAACGACAGATGAAATAAGAAACCAATGGCTCGACTTCAAATTTAAAGTTCGTTTTTCAAGATCGGAAAATGGTTTGATAGATGGCTGGCTGAATGGAAAACCAATCATTAACTTTAAAGGCATTAACTGCTATTCTTCAAAAAAAGGATATGCTGATCACAGCTATTTTTATTTTAAGACGGGATTGTACAGAGACCTGATGACTGTGCCCATGACAATTTATATTGATGAATACAGTAAAAAAGAATTAGCTGAATAGAATATTAATCCGTCATCCCAACAATACAACCATTCAACCATTCAACAATTTCTCCACCTACCTTACAATCTTCATCTCTGCAATCAGATTTTTTGCGCCGGCAAATTTATCAATGATGAAAAGCACATAACGGATATCAACCATGATATTGCGGCAGATCTCCGGATCGTAATTGATATCGCTCATCGTACCTTCCCAAACGCGGTCGAAGTTCAACCCGATTAAATTTCCATTGGCGTCTAATGCAGGACTGCCGCTGTTTCCACCCGTTGTGTGATTGGAAGCAATGAAACAAACGGTTTGTTTTCCGTTGGTACCATAAGGACCGAAATCTTTTTTCTTGTAGAGATCAATGAGCTTTTGCGGCACATCAAATTCATAATCAGCCGGCTTGTATTTTTCCATTACCCCATCGAGATAAGTGTACAGTTGATAATGTACGGCATCGCGTGGAGAATATGTATTGACTTTTCCGTAAGTAACACGCAGTGTGCTGTTGGCATCGGGATAAAATTGTTTGCCGGAAAATACTTCCATCTGTGCCTGCATATAATTTCTTTGCAACTGATTGATGTTTGCCTGCAGATCATTCAGTTTTCCTGTAACACTATTAGTATATGTCTTCAACATATCTATTGCCAGTTGAAAAGCAATATCATCTTTTAATATACCGGTAATCTCTTCTTTTGAATCTGCTGCAAGTATTGATCTTACATTCGCAAATGAAACCAGTTTTGTTTTTGAATAAACAGCAGCTGCCGTCTTTTCAAAATCATTTTCATTCTGCTGCAGCATTTTTCTGAAGAGGGGAGAAGTGTAATTTTCGTGCTGATCTTTTACATACATTTCCATCAGCACTTCAAATAATTTCTGATCAAGGGTTGAATTGTATTCTCCATACAATCCTTCCATCGAAGCAAGGAGTTTTGTTTTGGCAGCTGTAAAATCTGCGGCTGTTTTATTTCCAGTTATCAAACCGTTTAACTGGTTGGCAAATGTAAGCAGTTCTATTTTCGGAACGATCTCATTGTAATAATCACGTGCGTATGCATAAGGCTCAATATCCGCATAAGACTGGCCGAGTTTTTTTACAAGATCAATGTAAGGAAGATTGAGTTCAGGTTTTGCCATGACAATATTTTCAAATGCCGCTTCGATTGCCTGCTTTTTTGCCACTGCATTTTTGGATTTTAAACCGAGCACTTCGCCCTGCCATTTTTTGTATGCATTTTCGATGAGTGCATATTTTTCTGCATACTGAATTTTGATCTTTTCATCTTTGCGCATAAAGCCATCCATCACCTGTAATGCTTTTTCACGGATGCCGATCTTTGCAGGATCGAGCACATTCATGATCTGCTCTACAGCTTTGCTGTGCAGGTATTCTGTGGTTCTGCCGGGAAAGCCAAATACCATTGTAAAGTCGCCTTCTTTTACACCTTTGAGAGAAATGCTCAATGACTTTTTTGGTTTGTAAGGGATATTATCAGTAGCATATTCTGCCGGCTTGCCATCTTTACCCATGTAAATACGGAACATGCTGAAATCGCCGGTGTGCCTGGGCCACATCCAGTTGTCGCTATCTTTTCCAAAGTTGCCGATAGAAGCAGGTGGAATGCCCACGAGGCGGATATCATGATACGTTTCTGTAATGAATGCAAAATATTTATTGCCTTCAAAAAAAGGACGGATCAAAATGTCCTGATAGCTTTCTTTTTTAATGGAAGCTTTCAGGCCGGCAATATTTTTATCAATCAAACTTTGCCTTTCTTTTTCAGAAATGATATTTGTAACGCCATTTAAAATTTCTTTTGAAACATCATCTATGCGGATAATGAAAGTGGCAAACAGGCCGGGATTGGTTAATTCCTGATCATTACTGTAAGCCCAGAAACCATCTTTGATATAATTGTGTTCAATGGAAGAATGATTTTGTACTGCATCAAAACCGCAATGATGATTGGTGAGCAGCAATCCTTTTTCACTGATGATCTCTGCAGTGCAGAAACCGCCAAAGCTTACGATCGCGTCTTTCAGACTTCCCTTACTGATACTGTAAATATCTGAAGCATTGATCTTCATGCCCATTTTTTTCATATCCTTTTCATTCATGGTCTGCAACAGTTGCGGCAACCACATGCCTTCATCAGCATAAGTTTTAAAACAAAAAGAAATAAGTATAATAAATACGGCAATTGCTTTTTTCATTTTTATTTTTTTAGAAAGAGAGATGAAAACTAAGACTGTGAATGATCCAGAAATTGGATAATAAAATTAAGGCTTTATTGGAAACATAATAAATACAATTATCACGCAAAGCCGCAAAGACTAATCGCGACTTTGCAATTTAGCCGCTTTGCGTGATTCTTAAAAAATCATTCAAAAAATAAGTCCTTTGGCGGAGAGTTTGCCGATCACCTGATTATTTTCGGGATGAATAAAAATATAATCACCGGCAGGTGCTGCACTGAAATCGGTTACCGGAGCGAGTTTGCCTTGATGCAGTTCATATTGCAAATAACCAATGCCGTGCAGGAAATCTTCCACGGGTTTCTTATGGCTGCCCCAGGTTTCTACCTGCAATACCGGTTTATGTTTTACAAGAACGGGTTTCATTTCCGGTAAAACAAATTCTTCGTAACCTTCAATATCGATCTTGATAAAATTGATGACAGGAATAGCAGCAAAAAGATCGCTTGCTTTTTTCATCATGGCAGAAAAAGTAAAAACATCTCCCTCATTCTGAGACGGATTATTTTCATCCTGCACATTGGCAAGTCCGGTACGTAAATACCCATTTGGATTGGGAACGACAAGATGAATTTCTTTTTCTTCCAGTCCGAGGGCATAATTGTAATAAGTAATATTGCTGAATTGTTTCGTGTTCCATTGCAGCATCTTAAAAAAATCAGGCACGGGTTCTACAGCAATAAGTTTTCCTTCCGGGCCGATCCACTTTGCAAACAGCATGGAATAATAACCAACGTTGGCGCCAATGTCGAGTACGGTATCGCCTTCATGTATTAAATTCTTTGAAAAATAATGATACTGGTAAGAAGGATTGTTCTTCAGCAAACCGGTATTGTATAAAAATTTATAGCCATGACTCAGCAACTTTAGATAATTGCTTTGTCCTAAACTTTTATACGCCAGTTTTTTGAAGAAATGTTTCATAATTGATGTGACGATTTGGGGATTTGGAAATTTGGAAATTTCTTCAACCCAAAAAGAATTCAAAAAAATAAAAAGTTATTCAAAACGAAGAAATCTCCAAATCAGCACATCTCCAAATCACCAAATTATATATCCGTCGCTTCGCCGTAAGCCACTGCTGTAGCTTCTTTCAAAGCTTCGCTCATGGTTGGATGCGGATGAATGGCGTTCAGTATTTCATGCGCAGTGGTTTCCAGTTTACGCGCAGTTACCGCTTCCGCAATATTTTCTGTTACACTGTTACCAATCATATGGCAACCCAGGAACTCACCATATTTGGCATCGTAAATTACTTTTACAAAGCCTTCTGTTGCGCCGGCCGCACTTGCCTTGCCGCTTGCCATAAATGGAAACTTACCAACCTTGATTTCATAACCGGCATCCTTTGCGCCTTTTTCTGTATAACCAACGCTGGCAATTTCGGGTGTGCAATAAGTACATCCCGGAATATTATTGTAATCTATCGGATCGATCTTATGACCGGATAAATGTTCTGCTGCATTGATGCCTTCGCGGCTCGCAACGTGTGCCAGTGCCTGACCGGGTGTACAATCACCGATTGCGTAAATGCCCGGAATATTGGTCAGCTGATTCTGATCAACAACAATTTTTCCTTTTTCGAGTTTGATACCGAGTGCTTCAAGACCAACACCTTCAATATTGGCAACCACACCAACTGCACTTAACAGAATATCTGCTTCCAGTGTGACCTCACCTGTTTGTGTTTTTACTTTTGCTTTAACGCCGCTGCCGCTGCTATCCACGCTCAGTACTTCAGCATTGGTCATGATTTCCATGCCCTGTTTTTTATATTGCTTTTCCAGTTCTTTGCTGATGTCTTCATCTTCAACCGGTACAATACGCGGCAGAAATTCAACGATGGTAATTTTTGTACCGAGACTGTTATAGAAATAAGCGAACTCAACACCAATGGCACCGCTTCCAACAACGATCATACTTTTAGGTTGCTGTGGCAATACCATTGCTTCGCGATAGCCGATTATTTTTTTACCATCAATGGGCATTGAAGGCAATTGTCTTGCACGGCCGCCTGTAGCGATGATGATATTTTTTGCTTCGAGTACCTGCTTGTTGCCATCGGCAGCAGTAACTTCCAGTTTGCCGGACGCCAGTAATTTACCGGTTCCCATTATTACATCGATCTTATTTTTTTTCATTAAGAAGGTAACGCCTTTGCTCATTTTATCAGCCACATTGCGACTGCGTTTGATCACGCCACCGAAATCAGCTGAAGGCGTATTAACGGTAATGCCATAATCAACAGCGTGTTTGGCATATTCATAAACCTGTGCACTTTTCAGCAATGCTTTGGTAGGAATACAACCCCAGTTAAGGCAGATGCCGCCGAGACTTTCTTTTTCTACAATTGCTA
>JBDUCW010000142.1:0-11334 GCA_040003235.1 Ferruginibacter sp.
GCCCATCTGGAATCCCAGAATATCGTCAGCTTTGTAATATTTTACTTTATGAGAATTGCCTTCAAAAAAACGGATGTAGATTTCGTTGCTCAGGCTCCAGTCTTTTTTACCTAATAATAATTTTCCGGTAAGAACAGAAGAATCTTTTAAATATAAAGTGGCTGCCTGTGCGGCATTCTCGTTAATAGGTTGATTCGGTTCAAAAGTTACCGGCTCATTGGGATTGAGCGGCTGATTATAATTCTGGTTATAGTTCAGGTTATTGTTCTGATTATAATTGGTATTATTATTATTGTTATTATTGTTATTATTCTGATTGTAATTTTGATTGCCGAAATGAAATAAAGACACTGTAAATGCATCACTGGAAAAATTCTGCGAAGGCATAAAATTGGAATTATATCTTGCCGTACTGGAAATTCTTGCTTCGCCAAAAGAAGATTGCGACATAAAATCTACGTTTCCGTGTGCGCTGTTATTGGAATTAAAGTCAAGCGAGGCAGCACCAAACGTAAGCGGGGCCATAGTTGTGATCAATTGCCTTCCGGAAACCAGCGAGCCAATAATATTTCCATCAACATAGAGATTAAGAACCTGCCCATTATTTACTGCTGCGATATGATGCCAGAAATTATCATTGATGCGGACGCTGGTTGATAAAAACTGTTGATCCGTATTTAGATTAGAAAAGCCTTCCCACATACCTACGTAACCGTTATTACTGGTAATGCCGAAGTCACCGGAATTGTCTCCGTTGGTGGCATTACCGAAAAAATAAGGGCGTTGCCAATAAAGATCATTGCTACGGTTTTCTGTTGTTTTAACCCAGAACTCTACCGTAAAAGTTGAAGCTCCATTCAACAACCCGTTTTGGGTAGCTGCAAAACTACTGTTGTTATATCCGGTATTATATTGTGCAGAAGCAACAGCAGTAAAAATAAATAGTGCAGTTGCGATCGAGATAACATATTTCATAATCGTTATTGTTTGGTAATTAAATTCTGCAGTGCATTAAAATCAATATTTGTCATCGCTTTATCGATCAGGTCTTTTGCACCTTCCATTTTTATAATGATATGGTAAACTGAAAGCCTGTTTGCTTTAACAGGATACAATGCAGTAGTGGTTTCAGCATCATAACCGCCGCCAGACTTACCCATTACAGGCGTTGTAAATTTTCCGAGGTATACAAACATTCTGTTACTGATCCAGCTGCCATCACTTTCTTTTATCTTGGGAGAAAAAATTTCAAAAGCATCATTCTTAATTGTATGCTGCACAAGTGTTTTATTTTTATCAGCAACTTTTAATAACATCGTTTCCCTGTTGTCAGGATTGATGATAACATGTACATATAAATTGTGATCGACTTCCATTTCTTTTAAGTCCAGTGAAGCAGTTCCGCCACTCATTCTGTTCGTCATCTCCTTCATAGCACTTTCCAATTGCGCTGATGTTATTTTTTGTGCTGCTGCCAACTTCATAATTGAATCCATAAAGTGTGCAGACCATTTATTATTTTCTTCCGCCTTTGCAGGATCAGGCCGGCCCAGATCTGCGGGCGGAATTTTTATAAAGCGCAATCCATAACCATCTTCGTTATTATATATTTTTTGTTCAGCATTAAAAGCAGTAAGTCCGTTGTGGTAATAATCGCTGGAGCAATACGGTCTTTCTTTTACCGGCACTTTAAGATCAACACAACCGGGCAGCATATCGATGTTGATGCTTCCGGGTTGCATGTCGCCTGTTGGTCCATTATATTGCACATTGGTAAAAAGTGGAGCCATGGCTTGTTGCACGGCATCAAATATTTTATTGGATAGTGCAACTTCACATGCTGATTTTGTGCGGACACCTTCTTCTTTATCATACACCGCTGCATAAATAGTTGGATCGCAATTGCAGCCGGGCAATACTTCTGATTTTGCATATTGCGGTTCGCGGTAGAAATGTCCACTTCCTGTAATACTGCCAAGACTTTTATTTCCGCTGCTGCCGCTTATTGTTCCAATCTCTGCAATGCCGCTGATTGTAAATGAAATTTCTGATGCCGAAAATGTATTGATGTGTACGTGCATCGGTTTCAGTTTGTCAGCAAGTTTTGGATCGTATGGAGGTGCACTGATCACATAAGTTGGATTGCTGACACTGACACTGTTGGAATCGTTGGAAGATTGGTAGATATCAAAATCATTTTCTTTTCCATTGAAAGTTATATACCCGGCAGGAGCATTGCCCATGTTCGGTTCAGGCATCGTGTTGAAATGCCTTGCAGCATTATATGGATTCACAAACCAGTATCCATGCGGGTTATCAAATTTAAAAACAGGTTTTGAAAAAGCGATCGTCACCGGTTTTATTTTGCCCTCTGGCGAAATAAATGTTGCCGTGAAACTGCCTGTTTGTGCAATGCCGGTTAAAGAAATAATCAGCGCAATAAATATGGAAGCTTTTTTTTTCATAAAAGAAATAGGCCAGGAAGGCGGTGAGACGATAAAAGGTTTTTTTAAAATTTGATTTTCCCTTTCACTACTTTTATATTTTTTATTAAGCAGGAAAAAAAGAGAAGGCAAAAAGAAAATATTCCTCCCGCCTTCCCGGCTAATTCTACTCCTTAATAAATTTTGTTTTACCAGCCACCAATCCATCACTTACCTGCAGGTAATAAGTTCCCGGAATGAGTTTGGTAATATTGATGTCGATAACCGGCTGGTTACTTTTATTTTCTGATAATACCAGTTTACCCGAAGCATCAAATATATTCACCTGAACATTTTTTTCCTTTCCTCCAAACTGCAGGTGCAACAGGCTTTTTGCCGGATTTGGATAAACGTTGGTTAAAATATTTCCTGCACCGAAACGAATCGCGATCACAACGGAATAAGTTGATCTTCCGTCAAGGTCTACTTGCCGGATGCGGTAATAACTTACACCGGGCAATGGATTTTTATCGGTGTATGTATAATCATGTTGCAGCGAAGAAGTACCGCTGCCATTCATGCTTCCGATTGTTACAAATGAATTACCATCCGCACTGCGCTGAATTTCATACCTCGCATTATTGAGCTCAGTTGCTGTTGACCAATTCAACAAAACAGAATCTGCTTTTAATTTAGCATTGAATGATAACCAGGTTACCGGTGTTACAGATCCTTTGATGAAGCTGCGGGTATTGGTAATGCTCCAGCCATCGAATGTGCGGATATACAATGTGTGTGTTGAATCATTCAAACTGCTTACATCTGCGGCAAAAGTATAATTGTTCAGATCTGTTGTTGGGGTAATGGAAACAATGTGTCCATTTCCAAACCCGGGATCAGTGTCAAAGAAATATTCGAATTTGGTAATGTTACCCGGAACAGGATTGGGCGGCAATGAAAAACTTGCAGCAATAATGGAGAACACGCCGTTATTGGTAAGACTCCAGGCGCCGTTACTGCTTTTTGTTCTCACATAAACATGATGAACACCATTGCTCAGGCCGACTAAACTCACCAGCGTATTATTAATCGTAACGTCATTACTTGCAGTCAACGGAATATCTGTTGCGTTTCCAAATCCAGGATCGGTATCCATATAATATTCTGCCTTTACCACATTACCTGCAGCCGGATTGGCCGGAATAGTAGTAATTGACTGCAATACATAGAACGAAGAAAAATTAGTAAGGCTCCAGCTTTTTGTTGAATCCTGTGTGCGGACAAAAATGCGGTGGACACCATTTGTCAGTGCCGAAGTGTTTACGGGGAATGTTCCGTTAAGATCATAGGTTGCAGTGATCGGAATATTTGTTCCTGCACCAAAGCCCGGATCGGTATCATAAAAATATTCAGCTTTTAAGATTCTGCTCAATGGTTGCGTTGCAGGAATCGTCCCGATTGGTGGAACAATAAAGAAAGTTGTATAGTTGGTCAAACTCCAATGATTGGACAAATCTCTGGTGCGGACAAATAAACGATGCACACCGTTTGTCAACGAAGCCGTATTCACCGCAGATGTCTGATTGATATCTGTTGAAGCTGTAACAGGAATATCTGTTCCGTTTCCAAAACCCGGATCGGTATCATAAAAGTATTCTGCTTTGTTGATATTTACCAGTGCATCGGTAGCCGGAATGGTTGGTGTTGCCGGTAATGTAAATGCACAACTACCGGTAAAATTATGTGGATGTGCATTGTTGCTGTTGCTGCTTGCATCAGGAACAAGTCCACCTACACAAGCACCATCCAGGTGATATAGGGCAATCGTATTTGCATCGCTTGTAAATGCAGAAGAAGGTACCGTAAAATTTGTTGTATACCGCACGCTGTTGCTGAATCTCACTTCATCATATATACCCGCGTGAAAGAAATTGGAGGTACCAACGTTTCCAGTGAATCCAAAATCAAGGGAAGTTGCGCCAATTGTAAGCGGTGCTGTGTTGGTCTGCAAACCGATGTTGACAGGAAGCGAACCCTGAAGATTTCCATCTACAAATAATCTGATCAATGTGCCGTTATCTACTGCGGCAATATGATGCCAGGCATTATCATTGATCTTCAAAGTGGCGGAAAGAAAATCCTGGTCACCACCATTATTTAAACCACTGAACATAGCGATGTAACCATTGTTGCTGGTAATACCAAGGTCACCGGACGCATTTCCGTTGGTAACCACACCCACCATTGTTGGGCGTTGCCAGAAAGTTCCGCTGGTCCGGTTCTCTGTTGTTTTGATCCAGAACTCGATCGTAAAAACAGATGCAGTATTCAACATGCCGTTGGGCGTTGCTACCGATTGAGTGGTACCATCGAATGTATAAGTGCCGCCAAATTGTGCACTGCAGCAATTGGCAACAAGCAGGGCGAGAATAAATAAAGCGCCCCTTATTTTTTTTAATTGAATGAACATTTGCATAATTTTTTTTGACGTGAATACATAGTGTCTTTAGAAAATTATGTGCTTAGTGCGAAGCAGAACTGATCGTAACATTCATGGAAGCTGTTCCTGCATTGATCTGCGTTGGTACTGTCAATGTATAAATGCTCGGCATATTCGGCATACCGGAAAGTATATAAGGGGCCGGACCACCAAATGCACCACAATCAACACTTACGCCATTGATGGTTCCTGTATTGCTTGCAGGATTGGCTCCTGTTTTCAATGCAAAACGACCATCGGAAGAAAATCCTGCACCATTGCCTGTCCAGTCTTTATAAACTGCAGTCGATGCATTTATATTTTGCTGATTGGAATTACCAGCAGGAACGCCGGTGCCATTACAGATATTATTGAAGTAAACATTGGAAGTTTGATAAGCTCCAAAATTTACATAGCCCCAGATATTATTCTGATAAACGAAGTTGGCAGTAGTAATATTAACTGCATTGCCCTGACTTCCTGCGCTGTAGTAAAAAACAAAATCATTGTTGATAAAGTAACCGTCAACACGATTGATATTGCTACTGAAATCCATGGAAGATCCGCCAATAATATTGTTATAGACCAACATATTTTTATATTTTCCAACACTGCTGCTTCCTGCACGGAAGGCACCGGTTATAAGGTTCTGACGAATGGTATCGGCATAAGCTGACAAAGTTGTACCGTTGTCGCCAAAATAAAAATCGCCATTCATGTAACAATGCTGTACCGTTACAAGGCTATCCTGAATAATGCAGTACGAATTGATGTAGATTCCTGATATCACAGAACCTTTACTGCCGGGATTCAGATACATAAAACTGAAATAAGAAATGTTTGGATTGGCTTCTGTTTGTGGATTGGCTACCATCGGTGAGGTTTCAGTAAGATAATAACCTGCGCCAAGTATTACCAATCTTTTGTTCAGATAAATTCCTCCATAGCCGCTTGCAGAAGCTTCCACATGAATGGTGTCGCCGTTGTGCACAGCGGCCGCATCATTCGCCGCCTGGATATTCGTGAAGTCGGCAACAATACCTGTGTTGTTATTTACTCTCCAGATTTTTGCACTGGCCATTAATGTGATCGACGTGCATAATAATGCTAAGTATACCTTTTTCATTTTTCTATTTTTGATGGTTGATTTATTTTATTTTTTATGAGCGCCGGTTGATTTATTTTTTTACAAATTCAACGCGCCTGTTGTTTGCTTTTCCTTCCATTGAAGTATTATCGCTGATCGGTTTTGTTTCACCATAACCTTTCGTAGTAAGCCTTGCGGCAGCAACACCCATTGTGATCAGTTGATTGCGTACTGCATCAGCTCTTGCCTGCGATAATTTCATATTGGCTGCATCATCGCCATCGCTGTCGGTATGTCCGCCCACTTCAAATTTTACATCAGGATTATCCTTCAATATCTGAACAATACCATTTAACGTACCCATACTTTCGGGTTTGATGATCGCTTTGTTCACGTCGAAATTGATACCGTGCGTAACAATCTTTGTATCTGTAAATTTTTTGCCCAGCATATTCATACCGGCGCCTTCGGCAATGCGAACGTTGGTAAATATTAAAGGACCATCCTGCGATCCGATCCCACCCAAACCGATTGCACCCACCACCAGGTTACTGTTCGGCACTACAACTACTCTTGTCTGATCAACGTATACTTTTATTTGTTTGTCTTTGTAAGCGATGGCGATATGATGCCATTTGTTTAAAAAATTATCATCACGTATTTCTTCAGGATAATTACCGATAAGGGTTTTATCTGCTGCTCCATCAGCGGTTAAATATTTTACCGACATATCGCTACTGTTAATATTAATACTTCCGAGATCATTATGTGATTCGTCCTGTAAATAAACTCGCAATTGATAGGCCTCTGCTTTTTTCCAATTGTCAAATTCAAGTGTCCACTCTTTATCGAGATACTTTTTCTTTTTCATTAATGGTGAAACCCAACCGGCATTGCCATCTGTAATCAACAATGCTTTCTTGCCATTAAAATCATTTATTACAGCCTGGCCATTTTGTAATTCCCAATGCGCAGGAAATTCTCCGGTTTGATCATCAGCAAAATGATCTTCGAATAATATTTTCTCGCCGGGCACAAAATCATAATTCTGGTATGCTTTAAAGGCAGCAGGATTTACGACAGGTGTATCTTTTGCCTGAGCCATTGCTGGTTGTGTTGTAGTTGATGCCAGCGTTGCATCGGTTGTTGTTGTCGTTGTTGTTGAAGTATTTGTTGTAGCTGACTTTGCTAAAACTTCTGTTTTATCCAGTGCTTTGTCAATGGCATTGTCTGCTTTCTGATCAGCACGTTGTGAAGTTTTTGTTTTTACTTTGTCTCCCAGTTTTTTTATCAGCTGGCTATTGGCAGTAAATGAAATGCACGTAATAGCAATTACAATGGCGGACTGTTTTTTCATGTTCTGTTTATTTTAAGCATCTTTTTTTACAAATTAATTTCTATTATATCCAATGGCTGTGGAGGCGTTCCCACACTTACAACAAGTGTATAAACACCCTGCGGCAAATGGCTCACTTCCAGTTTTTCGGTAAATGCGGATTCTAAAAAGTTCATGACGGTTTTGCTCATCACAATCTGGCCGGAGTTATTATGCAGTTCATAATGTACTTCTGTGTTGAGGGGGAGTTTATGTTTCAGTTCTACCTGCTGTACTTTTCTTATAAACTCTATATCAGCTTTGGTCATACAACAAATATAGAAGCGGCATCATGTGTGATGCAAGGGGCAATGAATAAGTGGAGGGTTTAAAAAATAAGTGGCGGAGATATTGTTTGGGAGATGTTACGATGAGATGAATGAAGAAGTAAAAATTAAAAATTAAAAATTTTTGCGATCCCTAATTTGCCGCCAAAAAGCAAATGGATGCATGATTTAAACCTTCATTTTTAATTTTTAATTGAGCATAATCTAAAATTTATAAAAAGAATTATTGCTGCAATGCATTTAAAAAGTCCTGCTTCCTTCTTCTGCTCACTTCCAGTTCTTTCTGATTGGTAAGAATGATACTGCCGCCTTCTCCTTTTATATATTTGGCAATATGTTTAAGGTTTACCAGGTAGGCATGATGTATCCTGAAGAATCGATTGGCGGGAAGCAGTTCTTCATATTCTTTAAGATTACGGGTGGCAGTGATCTTCCGGTTACCGGACAAATAAACAAATGTATTATTGCCGCTGGCTTCGCAATATAAAATGTCTTCGATGTTGATCAGGTCAATCGCAGATACAGAAGGGATGGCGATCTTCCCGAATTCTGAAGTGCTGTTCTTCGATGCGGCAAGCATTTCACTGAGTTGTTCAGAACTATGCACAGGCGTCGACTGCAATAATTTTTCAACCGTCTGTTTCAGTTCATCCAGGTCGATAGGTTTCAGCAGGTAATCGAATGCATGAAACTTAATGGCCTTTAAAGAATAATGATTGTGTGCAGAAACAAATACTACTTTAAAATCAATATTTTTTATTTCACGCAAGAGATCGAAACCGCTTTTGCCAGGCATCTCCACATCCAGGAAAACAACTTCCGGTTTATATTCATCAATGAGCAGCAATCCTTCTTCTGCATTGGCGGCAATGGCCTGAACCCTGATCTGTGGCGCATGCTGTGCAAGTAACTGCTGCAGGATACTTCTTCCTTTCGGTTCATCGTCGATAATAATAGCTCGCAACATAATTTAATTGTAAGGTAAATGTATGATAACTTTTGTACCGGTTGCACCACCGTTTTCATCCATCAGGTCATTGATTTCTACCGAGGATGCCGCAGAATAATTCCTTAATCTTTCTTTTGTTATGCTTAGTCCCATACTTTGTTTATCGGGACGCCTGGATAATACCGATGCTGCTTTACGCCCGATACCATTATCCGTTATACTGATTTTAATCCCGTTATTTTCATCTTCCACTTCCAGCCGTAATATTTTTTCTCCGCGTTTGTGTGCAAGGCCATGCCACAAAGCATTTTCAATAAAGGGTTGTATGATCATAGAAGGAATTTCTACCTGCGGATTGCTATAATTATTTTCAATGCTGAATTTAAATTCATCAGTAAATCTCAATTGCTCCAGGCTAAGATACCATTGCATAAGTTCCAGTTCTTCTTTCAGCGTAACTGTTGCCTTACCGGAGTTTTCAAGTACCCTGCGCACCAGTTTTGAAAACTGCGACAGGTATGTATATGCGGCATCCGTATCTTTTGATACAATACATTCCTGGATACTATTGAGCGAATTAAAAATAAAATGCGGATTCATTTGTGCACGGAGTGCTTTCATTTCCAGTTCACTCAGTTGCTGTTTCAATGCAGCTTCACGTTTTAATTTTTTTATCCGGCGGCTTACCAGTTGATAGATCAGCAATGCAATGATCAAACTGATCAGCAACAGGAACCACCAGGTTTTCCAGAAAGGAGAAAGGATTGTAAATTTTACTGTAATTATATTGCGTGAGGGATTTCCATTTGCTGTTGCTGCTTTTAATTGTACTGTATATTTTCCCGGTGAAAGATTGGCGTACTGCACATCTCCCGTATTACCGATGTAACGCCAGTCTGCATCAATGCCATTCAGTTTTATATAATAAAGGTTATGCAAAGGATTGCCATAGTCGGGCAATGCCCATCGGATCAATATATTATTTTCATTGTAGTTGAGTGAGACCGATCTGCTGCTGTCCCAGTTTACATTCTTATTGTTGACCATAAAACCGGTAAGCAAAACATTTTTATCATTAAAGGAAGTCCGGATCAGCTGCTCAGGATCAAAGACAGAAAAATAAGTGGTTGCGCCGATGATCATTTTTCCATCAGCAGTACAAAACAGATTTCCATTGATATCATTGCGCAGCAATCCATCTGCTGTTGTAAAACGCTTGAATGTTTTTTCTTTTTCATTGAACAGGATCAGGCCATTCATAGCAGCGAACCACCAGTTGCCTTTCTGGTCGGGATACATGTCTGTTAGTCCTTTGTTCATTTCATTGGGCAGATTGAAACGTTCAAATGAAGTGCTGTCGATATTCCAACGGATCAGCCCGGTAGAAATTCTCGAATAAACAAATCTGCCCCTGATGAATATATTGGAAGAAGAATATCGGTCGCCCAACTGTTGTTGAAACGGTTTGGAAAATTTTTTTGTTGCTGCATTATATAAGACAACTCCTTCATCCAGGTCCGTCATCCAGATATTTCCATTCATATCTTCGGCAGCATCACTAATGAGTAACTTTTTTATTTTACCACCTTCTGTACCAAATCCATCAATGAGTTTTGTACATTTTCCTGTTAGTCTGTCCATTTGCCAGATGCCATCGCGCCATGGAAAGACCCAGAGATTATTTTTTGAATCTATAAAAAGATTGGCGATAAAATTTTTAGGTATGGTTGTACTGTCTTTCTCATTATGTACAAACCATTTTTTTTCACCGGTAGTAAAATTATAATGCAGTATGCCATCGCTGGTGCCCATCCAGAAATCATCGGGCTTTTCTTCGATCATCGAAAGCATTGCAGTGGATGTTTGTGCATTGGCGAGAACACTGTAATCTTTTATCAGTTTACCATCAATTGTTTTCCATTGAAGAAAACCTTTGTCCTGTGCGCCAATCAGCAAACCGCCTTTGTAATTATAAAAATTAACCGCCTGTGAAGTGAGTTCCTGTGTAAAAACCTGGTGATCGAATACCTGGCGTTGCGGATTATAAATGTAGAGGCCATTGCTGCTTGCCAGCCAGACCCAGCCATCTGCAGACTGCAGTACCGGACTTACATTCAGGGGATCTTTTTCTGTCAGTGGCTGTTGAAAATTAAAATAGCTTTTTGTATTTTCATCAAATGCAAAAAGTTTTCCGCTCAGCCATAATATATAATTTCCATTAGACTGTTTTACTTCATTGATGCAGCTTATTGTATACGCATGGGCAAGCGGTTCTCCATAATCAGAAAGCTGGCCGTTGTGTGTATCAAATTTTTTAAGACCAACATTCCAGAAACCTGCCCAGATATTGTGTTCGTGATCTTCGTAAACACACATGCAGAGTGGGTGATACCAACGGTCATTATTTTTATGAATGATCTTTTTAAAGACATGCGTTGCTTTGTCAAACGTCCACAGGCCATCTGCAGAACCGATCCACAATTTTCCATCACTGCCCTGTATCATGCAGCGGAGCCGGTTGCTGTAAATTGGCATGCTGCCTTCTTCCGTGCTGTTATTATAAAAAGAAGTTGCTTTTCCTGTAAGAACATTATACATCAACAAACCGCCTTCTGTTGCCAGCCATAAAATATTCTGTTGATCAGGCACAAAAGCCGCGATGCCACTGCTGTTGCCGTAAGGACTGGGCGGCAACCCCGTGGTTGTAAATATTTTTTTTGTTTTATCGTAATGG
>JBDUCW010000143.1:0-11311 GCA_040003235.1 Ferruginibacter sp.
TTTAAAAGGAGATTACAATGCAGCATTTGGATTTAACGCATTGTATAATGATACCACGGGAACCAATAATACGGCCATTGGCACCTGGGCTATGTATCTCAGCACGCAATCATCTGACAACAGCACTGTTGGTTTTCAATCCATGAACTACAATACCACAGGTTCCTATAATACAGTAATGGGATCAACAGCGCTCAACAGCAATACCAGCGGGTCAGATAATTCGGCTTTCGGTTTCAGAGCGTTGTTTGGCAATGGCATAAGTTTTAAAAATGTGGCCATGGGCAGGCAGGCAATGGAATTGATAAATGGCGGCGGATACAATGTGGCAATTGGAAATACTGCACTCAGGAACAACAGCAGTGGAAGCACCAATACGGCCGTCGGTTATCAATCACTTTATACTAATGTAACCGGTTCTGATAATACAGCGTTGGGCAATGCTGCAGACATGTCTGCAAGTAATCTCAGCAATGCTACGGCAATCGGTGCGGGCGCCATTGCAAGCGCTTCTAATTTTATGCAACTTGGTAATTCTTCGCTGACAACCGTAAATACCTATGGAAACATAACCGTAAAAAACGGGAAAGGAATTATAAGAAGCGCTGATGGAACACAGCAGAAAAAACTTACAGCAGTTGTTACCGTAAATTTATCGATACTTGCCGGAGGCACGACCAATATCGCCTTCTCTTTTCCTGAAGCATTCGGTGGAGCACCTGATGTGTATGTGGGAAATGTTACAGGTGGCGGCGGTTTTGCAGAGTTGGTAATGTCTGTTGCAAATGTCAGTGCAACAGGTGGTTCACTTTTTATTTTTAATCCCAAAAGCACAGGCTTTGCACCCAATTTCAGTGTGAAGATTATAGCGATAGGGCCGCAGTAACGAATCGATGGTTCATGGTCCATAGTCGACTGCGGATAATTTATAATCGACACCGTATTTACTATGGACGATCTACTATGGACTATGGTCTTCTTAAAATTCTACCGCAAATTTTTCACTCAAACTTTTCAGATCATCAACAACAGGCTGCAATAAATAAATTCCATTTCGCATTCTTTCTTTTTCCATAGCGCTTTCAGGCTCGCCGGGAATGATCACTTTGTCTTCGCCCGCAATTGTTTTTGCCTGGCTGAAACGCTGTATCCATTTATCCATATTGGATTTAAAATCGGCCGCCGGCCGGAATGCATCGATGCGCATCACACCAAAAAAATGACCAATCCCTTCACCCGGCATATCAACCGGCATCGGCACATAAGCAGGAAAGGGCGGCACCCACGGACCGTAATTGGCGCCACTTAATAATGCTGAAAAAATATCAACGATGCTGCCGAGCATATAACCTTTATGACTCCCATGTTCACGATCACCACCAAGCGGTAATAATGCACCACCTTCTTTTACAACCGATGCATTGGTGCTGGGTTGTCCGTCTTTGGTTTGTGCCCAACCGGTTGGCATTGGTTCATTTTTTCTTTGTAAGATTTCCAGTTTACCATTGGCTGCGGTAGTGGTTGCAAAATCCGCAACAAAAGGTTGTTCAGTTCCCGCAGGAATAGCCACTGCAATCGGATTGGTGCCTAATAATCTTTCGGCAGAAAAAGTAGGTGCAACGAGTGGCGATGCATTCGTCATTGCAATACCGATCATGTCATGTTCCAACGCCATCATTGCATGATAACCCGCAATACCAAAATGATTGCTGTTCTTTACACTCACCCAACCGGTGCCTGCATTTTTTGCTTTATCAATTGCGATCTGCATAGCAGCAGGTGCTACTACCAAGCCCAGTCCGCGATCGCCATCAATTGTTGCAGTGGAAGGTGATTCATGAATGATACGGATATCAGGAACTGCATTGATGCGTTTCACTTCCCACAACCTCACGTATCCGCTGAGCCGCGCCACACCATGACTGTCTACTCCACGCAGATCAGCACTGAGCAAGGCCTTGCTAGCAACGTTGGCATCTCTTTCGCTGCAACCGATCTTTAAAAAAACTTTTTTTGAAAACAGATAAAGCTGGTCGTAAGAAAATGTGTTGTGCATTTGGTAAAGATAAAACTCGATTTGATGATTTGGTAATTTGGTAATTTGCTGATTAATACATTTGTCTGAATTTGGATTCGTCCGATTTGAGGATTAGTGGATTGACTTTTCAGGATTTACAAATCTTTGTGCCGGAATCCTGTAAATCTATAGATCTGACGAATCCAAATTCAGATAAAAACATGATAAAAGTCTGAACTTAGTTAGCCATTATTCTCAATATGAATTGAAGCGAAGACATCTAAGCCAAAAAAAAATCAATTTGCTAATTTGCTAATTTGCTGATTTGGTGATTTGCTGATTTTTTCATTTTGGCAGGTTATGATGAATCTTAAGGTTTGCAGATAGAAAGAATTTCCAAATTTCCAAATCATCAAATTTCCAAATCATAATCTTATTTTTGCAGGCCTGAGTCAAAATGCTCAATGTTCAATTTTCAACGATCAATGTTCAATAATTATGGGAAGGATATTTGAAGTTCGTAAAGGTGCCATGTTTGCCCGCTGGGATAAAATGGCCAAAGACTTTACCCGTATCGGTAAAGAAATCGCGATTGCTGTAAAAGCTGCCGGGCCAGAACCGGATAATAACCCGGCTTTGCGCCGTTGTTATCTCAACGCCAAAGCCTGTAATATGCCTAAAGACCGCGTTGAAGCTGCGATCAAAAGGGCCATGGGCAAAGACACCAGCAGTTATGAAGAAATTGTTTATGAAGGTTACGCACCGCATGGTGTTGCATTGCTGGTAGAAACTGCTACTGACAATTCCACCAGAACGGTTGCCAATGTGCGAATGCATTTTACCAAATCGCAGGGCACGCTCGGCACCAGCGGCAGTGTTGCTTTTACATTTACCCGTTTGGGAGAATTTAAAATAAAAAATACCGGTCAGAATCTTGAAGAAATGGAGCTCGATCTGATTGATTACGGTCTGGAAGAAATTGGCGAAGACAGTGAAGGCAATATCATTATCCGCGTTGCATTTAATGAGTTTGGTCATATGGCCAAAGCACTAGATGAAAAAAAGATTGAGGTCATGACTGCAGAACTCACACGCATTCCTACTACCACAGTTGAACTCAGTGAAGACGCAGCCAATGATGTTTTAAAACTGGTAGATAAACTGGAACAGGATGAAGATGTGCAGAAGGTTTATCATAACCTGAAGTAATTTGGTGATTTGAAGATGTGTAAATGTGAAGATATGTAAATGTGAAGATGTGTAAATGTGAAGATGTGTAAATGTGAAGATGTGTAAATGTGCAAATTTCTTCAGATTGAAAAGCGTTTTTCCATCACCAAATCACCAAATTTGTATTCGTTTTTCATTACCAAATTATCAAATCACCAAATCTGTATTTCATCTTCACATTTACACATCTCCACATCTGTATTTAATCCGTCCGCTTATATTTCTCCTTCATCATTTCAAAATAAATAAAACCAAAACGCTGATACCAGTCAGGGCTTCCGTATTGCCCTTCGCAGCGGCTGATATCCATTAATGCTTTTTGCAGGCTGCCGATCATTCCTTCATACTTGGTATCGTAAGTATGTTTGAAACTGGCATAGGCTGCTACAATTTCTCCTCTTGCATTTTGCCAGGCCAGTCCTGTTACTGCGTGAATACCGGATGCATTGTCGCCAAACGCTAACGCTGCCTGGTTGAATGTTTTGGTGTTATTATAAATGCAACTCAGTCTTGCCAACTGCCTTCGTATAAAAGCCAGTTCGCGGTAAGCACCTGTATAACAACTCTGGCATTCACCATTTCCCTGGCAGGCCGTGGGCATCATGTGCGATGCATCTACATTCAGGTCCGGAACACATTGGTTGTTATCCAGTGTTACTGTTGCATCATACAATGCATGGGCATCATCCCAAAGTGAACTCACCTGGTTAAAATGACCAATACCATCATTGATTGCGCCGCTCACGTTCTGTATATTACCCGTATTTTCCTGGATGGCATTGATCTCATTTTCGCCCATCTGTGTAATGATATCACCCATATCATTAGCCTGGGCATTGGCTTTGCCTATACAGGCAAATGCGATTGCAATGAAAAGAAATATTTTTTTCATGATCAGTTTTTTTTACGTTTTAATAAAAGTATGATAACGGCGATCAGTAAAACAGCTATTAAAATATACACCCAGTTTTTTTTAAAAAATCCCGGACTTCCATCGCCGCCGCCCTGTTGATAATTGAAAGGAGAAGGAACATTTATTTCAACATCCTTACCGTTCCATACAACGATGGAATATTTTGCAGGTTTTGTTTTTGCAATTACGCGGATACCAAAATCGCCTTCTGTTTTAAACCGCTGTTCCCAATGGCCGCTGTCGGCTGTATTGCCGTGCTTAACAGGCTGCAACCAGTTTTCGGTGAAGAGACCAATTTCCAGGTCATTGCTTTTGTCTTCACATGTAATACCCACATACGCAGCAGAATAAATGCTGAAACCTTTTGCAAAAAAATACAAGGTGTCTTTTTGTTGCGTTACATCCGTTGCATTCATGCGGCCTTCCATTTTTTTATCTGCAGGCTTATAAGGATACAGATTCAGTTCGGTAGGAACAATATCCGGGTTCATCGTAAATGGTTGCGCTGTTGAACCATACGCTGTCAGCAGGAACAGGCCGCTGAGAAAGAAAAGTTTTTGCATATTGATCGGTTTATCTTTTAATGATATTCATAACAGATATTATTATTCTCCAAAACCTTCATTCAAACAATCAATTCCCTTTACCGGAATTGTTTCGAATCTTATTTTGTCGCGGTTAAAACGCCATGCTTTCAATACATTTTTCAAATATTCCGACCTGCTGTATTTTACCAACGTAACAATTTCGATATTGTCGATTTTATTTTCCCTGCAAACCATAGTTTTAATATCCTGCCCCGCAGTTACATTTTTTATTTCGAGCAGATCAAGTACCTGAAATGTTTTTTTATCGGTTTCAGAAAGACTGAAAAGCACAACGGAAGTAGTTCCTTTTTTATAAACGCTTACAGAAAAAAGCTGTTCGTCTTCAAGGGGTGAAGCAATACTTCCTTCGCGGTAAGTAAAACCTTCGAGTCCTTTGATATGCCTGTCATTGGTATATTTTACGCCGATCATTTTTATAAGACTTCCTGCAAATTTTCCCTGTGCCAATGCGGCAAAGAAGTTAAAAGAGAAAAAGAGTAAAAGAGATAATTTTCTTTTCATGTCTTTTAATTCGTGTAATACGTGCCTATAATTGGTGTTTATAATTCCTGTTCTACTTTACCGCCGTCGTTTCATTATAACCCGTCAGTTTATCATTTCTGTAAGTTTCCATTTTTACAAAACCGAATTCGGGTGCATACCAAAAAACCATTCTCATTTTCGTATTATTGTTTACTGCGTCCATGATCTTTTTTGTTTTCTCATCGGGCGAATCCACAGTAGATTCTATATCATTGTTTATTTTATAACAGTTCCAGGAACCTGCGGGCGTGGTTATTTTTTCTTTTGCACCTACGGTCCGGTTTTTATAAGTTGTTTTGATATTCATTTTTATGGCTCCGCGATCCATCGCAACGCTTACAGAAGATTCGGGTAATGTTTCACCTTCTTTAATATTCAATGGAAAGGCGAGCGTTTTCACATCAGCCTTTGCATCTTTCAGCACGGCCAGGTTCTGCATCATCGAGGCGAGGTCCATGTAAAGATTTTTTCCATCACATTTATAAATAAGATTAAAGGGTTTACTGCCGGGCGTTGATGATTGTGCTGAAGAACTTGCAATGGTAATTCCTCCTTCATCTATAACATCTTTCACTGTAGTGATCTGTTTACTGACCTCTTTTCCTGCGGCATCAAAATTTGTAGTTTCAATCACAGCTCCTTTCCGGAATAAGACAAGGCTTCCGCATCCGGGCCCGGAATTGCCTGATGTGCTGATTGTTTCCGGTGCTGAAGTTTTGGCAAGCGTCTTTTCATCTTTACTTTCATTATTGCAGGCGATTAAAATAACAGCAACTGCATAAAATATTTTTTTCATATTCATCAATTTATTTGAGTACTAAAGATTACTGACCTTGTCAAGTCTATCAGCTTTATTCACTCTATTACTAATTCGCAAACGCTATCCAGCTCAGGTGCGGAGCAGAGGACCAGCCTGCATTTGAATCTACCCGTACCACATTCACAGAAAATTGCGCGTTGGTAATAGCTCTTACAGAAACCGCCCAGGTATCATTTACATTGGGCTGAAGTGGATCGTCATTAATCACCGTGCATACAATCCTTGGTGGGACGATAAAACTGGTCGGGTAAGTAACAATGACAGTTTTTATAACAGTGCCTGAACTGCCGACCAAAATACTACCGCTTTGAATTTTACTGAATTTATTTCCATTACTTACCTGCAATGAATCTGTTTGTGTATTGCCATTCACTTCCAGTTTATTGGTGCCGGGATTGTTGACACCAATTCCTGTATTGCCGTTTTTCAGCATCACAAGTGCATTGCTTCTGCTATTATTAGCCGTGCCATTACCGATAATTAAAAGCGGATCTGTTGCAATGATTGAAGTCAAACTTCCCGAAAGTGAATCATTGAAAATACCCAGCGACGTGCTGCCATATGCTCTTGAATAAGTTCCGTAGCCGGCCGAAAGTGAAGCGTCTGACCGTGCAGTTGCCTGGTAGCCGATAGCTATTGCAGAATTACCGAAACTTCCTGTAAGCGCGCCGATCGCAGTGGAATACATAGCATTAGCTGATCCACCGGCCAGTGCAGTTGACGAGGTTCCGGTTGCGTATGAACCAGTGCCCGCAAAAGAATAAGTTCCTGAAGCTGTACTTGGACCGAGGGCGGAACTGTAATTGCCGGTTGCTACTGCGCCATTACCTTCGCCAAAAGCTCCCTGGCCAGTAACGATAGCGCCACCTAACGCAGTTGACGAAATTCCGCTTGCGGTTGAATACGAATTTGCAAAAGAATAATTACCGGGAGCATTACTGAAAAAACCGATCGCTGTTGAATTTTCTCCGCTGGCTACAGCAAGATAACCGGCTGAAAAAGCGCCCCGCGCTGTTGAATGTCCGCCTGCCAATGCATTGCTGTAATTGCCGGTAGCTCTGCTGAGAGTGACCGATGTATTTGTTCCATCATTGTATCCACTTGCACCGATCGCTGTAGAAGTCTGTCCGGCTGCATATGCAGCATTTCCCATTGCGATGCAATGATCATCAACGGCACTGTCGAGAAAACCTGCGGCAAAAGAATTTCTGCCGATCGCTGCGCAGGAATCGCCCATTGACACTGCTGATATCCCGGTGGAAGCATTGCGGATCCCAAAGGAAACCGACCCCAGACTGGAAGCAATATCATTATATCCCATGGCAACAGAATATGTTCCTGCATTCGCATCATCCCACTGTGTGCCGCTGACCAAACCACTGCGGAAAATTGATTTACCAGGATAGAACATCAAGCGGCTGCCTGCACCGATATTCGGAACAACGGCTGCAGCGTTGTTGTCTCCCGTTACTAAAAAACCAAGATTATAAACAGATCCTATATCAACCTGCAACCTTGCATTGTAAGTGGTCGTTCCCGGACCACCAATCGATACTCTTTGTGTATGAAAAATATTATCGGCGAAATTGGTCGAGGCTGTTCCTGTTGCTGTAGAATACCAAACTGATTCATTTGCAGAAATCATTTTTACCCAACTGCCTGATGTGCTGTCCCAGAAATAATATCCGGGGCTTACATCATTGGGTGCAGTTCCGGCTGATGCAGTGTTATAGATCAATAAACTATTGGACGGTGATAATATTGGTGCTGTAATATTGGAAGCAGATAGCGCGACTCTTGGTATCAGTATTCCTTTAGCTGATGAATTTATTTCCAGTTGTGCACTTGCATCCGGCGTTGTAGTACCGATGCCGATATTTTGTGCAATGATTGTTTGGGTAAGTGATAGATATCCTATTGCAATGACAGAGACAAGAAAATGCTTCATAGTATATTTTTGAAGTATAAAGTTGAAACAAATGCCGGGAGCGGGCAATTACATCTTTGTGTAATGAAGAAGGGTTTGAAGGTTAGATTGTTTAGATGGTTTAGGTTGATAGAGTTGATACAGTTAATACAATTATGGCGTAGCAAGTTAAATACCTATATTGACCTTGTCAACATTATCAACTCTATCAACCTCTCTATAAATCCACAATTTTATATTTCAAAGCTTTCACTACCGCTTCTGTACCGCAACTGACGTGTAGTTTATCGTAAATATTCTGGCAGTGCTTTCTTACGGTATTCATTGAAATAGACAGTGCAGCTGCGATCTGTTTATAGGAATATCCTTTTGCGAGGTGATTGAGTATATCAATTTCCCTTGCACTGATATTAAATTGCGGACTGGTTTTATTTTTCTGGGAAAAAACATTCATCACTTTTTTCGCAATGCCCGGACTCATCGGCGCGCCGCCTTCCAGTACTTCGTGGAGGTATTCAATAAACTTTTCCGGAGAAGTTTTTTTTAACAGGTATCCATTCGCGCCGGCACAGAGCGCTTCAAAAAGTTTAACGTCATCTTCAAACACCGTGTGCATTACAACCGGTATCTCTGTATTGATATCTTTGATCAGTCCCACTGCTTCAGTACCCTGAATGCCAGGCATATCAATATCCATGATAACAAGGCCGGGCTTCAGTTGAGTCATCTGTTGCTGTACATGACTGCAATCAGGAAATGAACCAATTACTGTAAACCGATCATCCGTGTGCAGCAGTAATTCAATTGAGCGCCGCAATGCTTCATTGTCTTCATATATAACTACAGTAGCTCCCATGTGTTTTACGAAAGTAACAGCTTTATAAAGTAAAAGGAATTACATTTTTGTGTAAGGGAAAAGATTGTGTTGTATGTTGAGTGTTATGTGTTGAATAAAGAAATGTTTTTTTTGATAGGTATCCAATTAACAATTTAGTAGCTTTCTGCAACACAACACTCAGCACTCAACACATAACAGCATTAAAGTGGAACCCTGCAATCAACCGCCGTTCCCTTATCTTTTTCTGAAACAATAGTAAAAATTCCTTTGTGTTTACTGATCCGGTGTTTCATATTGCCGATGCCGTTTCTTTGTGTATGAGCTAACATTTTTGTATCAAAACCCTTTCCATTGTCAGCCACCTTTATTTCAATCGTATTATTGTGTATATAAACACTTACAGATAACTCAGTACAACCTGAATATTTCAATGCATTGTTTACGGCTTCTTTACATACAAGATAAATATCACGCCGCAGTTCCATCGGCAAACGGACCGCATCATTTTTTTCATCAATATTAATGATACAGTTGATACCATTTTGTTCTGCGAGATCAGTAACATATTTTCTGATCCTGGCAAAAGTGTCCTGCGCCGAATCATTGGCAGGATTCACACTCCATACAATATCATCCATACTTTCACCCGCCTGCTGTACAGAATTTTTTATCTGCTGAATAATTGGCGAGGCTTCATTGCCGGCACCTGCTTTTTTCAAAGCCACCGCACTCAGCATATTCACACTGCTGAGGGTTGCACCAATTTCATCGTGCAGGTCGCGACTGATGCTGTTGCGTATCTTCTGCATTTCAATAAAACGATTGATTCGATATCGGTACAAAGAATAAAAGAAGATGACCAGTAATATTATACAGGCAGTAATGAACCACCATGTTTTCCAGAAGGGAAGCCTGATGGTAATCGGAAAAATTATTTCTTTCGACCAGATACCGTTACCCGTTAGTGCCTGAAGATGCAATATAAATTTACCCGGTGGTAATGCTGTGAGGCTGATACGTGCTTCCGGACTGGGATTCCAGGTGCTTACAGAAGGAAGGCCTTCAATTCTGTAACGGTAATTTGTTTTAAAAGGGTACACCCAATCCATTGCGGCAAATTCAATGTCGATATTATTTTTATCATACGGCAATTCCATGTTGCTGATGAATTCAGGCAGGAGGCTGTCTGTATAAGGTTCATGATTCACCAGGATACTGGTGATGTGCAGCAGCGGTGGTTTGCTTTGCGGCATCAGTTCATTGATATCTTTTATAAGAAATCCATTTGACTGATTAATGATAATTTTATTATTGGAAGTAATGAATATGATATTGTCGAGATAATCTTTTTCCAATCCGTCCAGCCGGTTGAAAAGTTGCCAGGCTTTTGTTTTAGGATCAAACAAACCAAGACCTGACGCAAGCGCTGCCCACACTCTTCCGCTGCTGTCAGTACAAATGCCGCGGACAAGCATGGAAGGCAATCCACCCACTACATCATGACTGGATAATACAGAATAATTTTTCCGGTTGATGACCTGCAATCCATTGCCGCTTGTTATCCAGAGGTCATTGTTTTTATTAAAGGCCCCTGTTAATACAATTGAAGAAGCTAGATCATTGACGCCGGCACCCGTTTTAAAAACATGGTCTACTTTTTTTTCATTCCTGTTGCAAATGAACATGCCGCTTTTTGTGAACAGCCATGCATTTCCATCCGGATCAACTGCAAGTTCATTTCCCCTGATATCGTGCAATCCTTTATAATCTTTACTCCAGGTTACAGGATACCACTCAGTTTTATTTGTCTTTACATTCCAGTAAATAAAATTTTCTCCGCTCAACATCCATAAATTTCCATCGCCTGTACTTTTAAGCCTGGTTATATTTTTTAAAATACTATCCGGTAACGGAATAATTCCGGACGGCCTTTCAAATTGTTTTTGCAGATCATTGAATACATAAATACCATTATTATAATTCAGCGTCCAGATCCTGTTGTATGCATCAGCTGCCAGTCCGAAAAAATAATTATTCATCTCTGCAGGTAACTTTCCCGGCAACGATTGAATATGCTTCAGTTCTTTGTCCAGCAAATAAATTCCTTTGCCATCACTTGCTGCAAGCCAGTACAGCTGCCGCTTTTCATCCCACAGGCAACTGTTCAAACCAATATTCAGTTGATGCCCATCGTCCGGATAAATGACATTTTTTTTCAGCCGTACATAATCGGGTTGCTGTTGGTAAACGTAATAATTGCCGCCGATGAAAATGCCGGCATCAGGTGTTACCGAAACTTTTTGAATGTCCGGCTGAAGTGAAGTAGGATCTGCCGGGTTGCGCGGTGGCGTTATATTTTTGAATGCGCCTGTATTGCTGTTGAGTTGGTATAACCCAGAATTCAGGCATGCAGCATATATGATGCTGTCATTTATT
>JBDUCW010000041.1:0-34863 GCA_040003235.1 Ferruginibacter sp.
ATGGTGGTTGTAGCTCAGTTGGTTAGAGCATCAGATTGTGATTCTGAGGGTCGCCGGTTCGAACCCGGTCATCCACCCAAAATAACAGGCCCCGATTGTTCGGGGTTCTTTATTTATAATAACCGTCATGAACTGGATCCCATTTTTAATAACTATACTATTTACGACAGTTACCGGTTGGCTGATTGCCTCAATCCTGATTAAAATAATCTTTCGGCCGATCCAAAAGATTAATATCGCCGGATTTAAACTTCAGGGTGTTTTTCCTGCAAACCAACAGCTTATTGCCCAAAAAGCCGGGCAGATCGCAGCGGCTCAATTATTTTCTTTTAATGACATTGAAGATAAAATTGCCGACCCCAGGCTTTTTGAAAACCTGAAACCTGAAATGGAAAAGCATATTGATCTGTTCCTGCGGGAAAAATTAAAGGTTAGTTTTCCTATGATCTCCATGTTTATTGGAGATAAGACAATCAATCAATTAAAAAATGCTTTTCTTACGGAAGTAGAAGAATTATTTCCCGTGATGATGAAAAATTATGTTGGACAATTGAAAGAAGACATCAATATTGAAGCCCTGATCAGCAAAAAGATCAATGACATCTCTCCCGCTCAACTGGAAACATTACTGTTGCAGTCTGCCAAAAAAGAAATCAGTTTAATAAAATGGCTGGGCGCTTTTACCGGATTTATGCTGGGAATACTGCAGGCCATCATCATTCAGCTGCTCCGATAACAGTTCCCATACGTATACAGCCGTTTATCCTTCGTAATTGTTAATTAAAATTTTAAGATTCAATCGGGTGTCTTAATGAGGTAGTTTTGCGCTCCGATATAAAAAAAATAATATGAATAATTTTTCGAGGATCCTGTTTTCAACCATCTTGGTCTTTACTTTTTCAACTATATATGCGCAGTTTCCTGCTACAGGAGTACGTGGGCAATCAGGACAAAGTATGAACATGGGACACTTATATGGCAAGATCGTGGACGCTGCAACCGGCAAACCAATAGAAGCTGCTTCGGTTCAGCTGACTCAGGCCAAACTTGATTCCGTAACAAAAAAAAGAAAGGATGTGGTTGTGGCCGGAATGCTCACCAATAAAAGAGGAGAATTCAGTCTTGACAACCTGGGCGTGATTGCGCAATACAAATTAAAAGTAACAGCGATCGGATTTAAACCCGCAGAGCAAAAAGCTGCTTTTGATATGAGCAGCGGATCTAAATCTGGTGATATCAGTGGCATGATGAATGCCGTTGATAAAGACCTTGGCAATATTAAACTGGAAACTGACATGCAGCAGTTGCAGGGTGTTACGGTGACAGCTTCAAAGCCTTTACTGGAAATGAAGATTGACCGTAAAGTATTCAATGTTGAAAAAAATCTGACCAGTGTTGGCGGTACGGCTGTGGATGTGATGAAGAATGTTCCTTCAGTTAATGTAGACATTGACGGGACGGTGACTTTAAGAAATGCGTCTCCACAGATATTTGTTGATGGAAGGCCGACTACAATGACACTTGATCAGATTCCTGCAGACGCAATAGCCAGTGTGGAAATTATTACCAATCCCAGCGCTAAGTTTGATGCAAGCGGCGGTGGCTCCGGCATTTTAAATATTGTTTTGAAAAAAAACCGCAAAACAGGATATAACGGTAATATCCGCGCGAGCATCGACAGCAGGGGTAAGCCGGGTTTTGGAGGTGATATTAATTTGAAGCAGGATAAGGTCAATTTTTTTGCGAGTACCCAAACCGGTATCCGCAAATCTATCAGCGAAGTAACCACTACAAGAACTGACTTTTTAAATTCAACCAGCACAGGCCATCTGACACAGACCAATGCTCCTGTTAATAAAGGTTACTTCAGCTTTGGAAGGATCGGTATGGATTATTTTATTGATAACAGAAATACATTGACCATAAGTGGCAATATTGTACGCGGACAATTTAAAACAAACGACCTTCTTAATATTTACAGGGATACAAATTCTGTTGCAGCACAATCTGATTTTGGAAACAGGAAAACTTACAGTGTTGGCAATTTCAGAAATTATGGAACCGCACTGAACTTTAAACATAATTTTGCAAAAGCAGGAAAAGAATTAACTGCTGATGCTAATTTTAATTACAGCAAAAATGATAACACTGCCGATTATGGTACGCAATATTTTTATCTGAACAGCAATCCTAAAACACCGTTGTATGCTGAACAGACATTGGGTGGTGGTACTTCAAAATTCTTTACTGCACAAACCGATTACAGCAATCCGATCACAGAAAAAATAAAAATAGAAATGGGTGCAAGGGCTGCGCTTAGGAATTTTACGAGCTTCAGCAATAATTATATTCAGGATTTGTCCGGTCAGTACATACTTATACCAGGTATCAATAACAGCTATAAGTTTACAGATGCAGTTTATGCAGGCTATGTAACTTTTTCTCAGCAGATACAAAAATTCACCTACCAGTTGGGATTGCGTGCAGAGAGCAGCAAATATGATGGCAATCTTATCACACAAAACAAAACATTTACCAACCAGTTCCCGCTGAGTCTTTTCCCGAGTGCCTTTGCAACTTACAAGCTCAGCAGTAAAGAAGATATGCAATTGAATTATTCAAGGAAAATAAACCGTCCGAACTTCTTCCAGTTGATCCCTTTTATTGATTACAGTGATTCATTGAACCTTTCTGTTGGTAATCCCAATCTGGTACCAGAATTTACTAACCTGGTTGAACTTTCTTATTCCAATCAATACAGTACCGGAAACAGTTTTTTAGTGACTGCTTATATGCGCAATACAGAAAACCTGATCACCCGTTATCAATATAAAGACAAAAATCCAAACCCCGCAAAGAATGACAGTGTAATCTTCAGCAGTTATGCAAATGCAAGCCGCAGTTTTACAACCGGACTTGAACTAACGGGAAAGAATAAGATCACCAAGTGGTGGGACCTGACCAGTAATTTTAATCTCTTCAATACATCTTTAAAAGCAGGTAATATCAGTGGAGCTGCAAACAATTCGCAGTTGAGCTGGTTTGGTAAACTGAATAATAATTTTAAATTGCCTAAAAATTATTCCATCCAGTTATCCGGCGATTATACATCTAAAACAATATTGCCTCCAAGCAGCAGTGGTGGCCGTGGTGGCGGTGGTGGTATGTTTGGCGGTGGATTCGGGCAATCACAATCGAGTGCACAGGGTTATATCAAACCTGTTTACAGTGTTGATATCGCCATTAAAAAAGATTTCCTTAAAAACAATGCAGCTTCACTGACTTTACAGGTGAATGATATTTTCAGAACAAGATTAAGTGCCAGCCATTCAGAATCGCAATATTTTATCCAGGATAATGAACGCAGGCGTGACCCTCAGGTTGCCCGTTTGAATTTCAACTGGCGTTTTGGTAAACTGGATGTGTCATTATTCAAACGCAAGAATCTGAAAGGTGAAGCAGAAGGTGTACAGAATGGAATGAGCGGTATGCAGCAATAGATTATAAGTTTTAGAATAAGTAATAATAATTAAAAAGTGAAAATAAAAAGGCTGTTCGAAAGAACAGCTTTTTTATTATGAAGTAAAACGAACTATATATTTCAGCTGCGGGCTGTAATGGATGCATGCAGTAGGCCATCTCTTTTCAATCCAGATAGCTATCAGTTAATGGCTTATAGCCCATTACTTAGGTTATTTTAAAATTTAGCGTTATTTTGCCCCTTACAATCATTTATAAATGAAGAAGATCAATTACAAGGATTATCTCCCCCATCTTGTTGCCATTGTTATATTTTTATTAGTGAGTATCATCTACTGTCTACCGCTGTTTCAGGGTATGGTAGTAAACCAGCATGATATGCTCGGTACCAAAGGAATGACGCAACAGTCTTTTGAATTTTATGAGAAGTATGGCCGTTATCCTTTATGGACAAATTCTATGTTTGGGGGTATGCCAACTTACCAGATTTTCTTCGCCGGAAAATACAATATCAATCTTTCAGGACTTCAAAATGTATTCACAGCTTTTCTCCCTTCACCCGCCAGCCTTTTCTTTTTATCCTGTATCTGTTTTTATATTTTAACGCAGGTGCTGAAGTTAAAACCATGGGTTGGTATTTTCGGATCGCTGGCTTATGCATTTGCTTCTTATAATGCGGTGATTGCAGTGGTGGGTCATGTAACAAAATTTGCAACAATGGGGTATGCGCCTGCTGTAATTGCTGGTCTTATTTTATTGATGAAACGAAAATACATTCTTGGTTTCGCAGCAACTATGCTTTTCAGTACTCTTTTTGTAATTCAAAACCATGTACAGATGGTTTATTATTTTACGCTCGTAATCGTATGCCTTGGCATCAGTTTTCTTATTAAAACGATCCAGACCAAAGATTACAGGCATTTTTTCATCAGTGCAGGTCTGGCCATAGCAGCAGTAACAATCAGCGTTTGTTTGTTTGCGGTAGTATTGCTTCCTACTAATGAATATGCCAAAGAAACCATGCGTGGCGGCCGGAGCGAATTGACACTTGATACTAAAAAAGATAAATCAACAGGAGGGCTCGATAAAGAATATGCTTTTGGCTGGAGTTATGGCAAAGCCGAAACCTTCACATTTGCACTACCCAATTTCATGGGCAGTGATTCGGATCCTTCCAAACTGGGCGAAAACAGTAATATCGTGGAAGCGTTACAGGGTGCGACTTCGGGCAATCAACCGCTGCCCGGTCAGGCCATCAATGCTTTTTATGGGAGCATGTCTCCTTATTGGGGAGATCAACCCAATACTGCCGGTCCTGTTTATTTAGGCGCGATCGTATGCCTGCTTGTTATTGCCGGACTCTTCTTTGTTCCCAGGAGATATCTTTCCTGGTTAATTCCGGCATCCATTATCGGAATCGTACTTGCCTGGGGAAATAATCTTTCTTCTGTAAATTATTTTTTATTCGATCATTTACCGGGACTGAATAAATTCCGTTCGCCTTCCAGTGCAATGGTAATTCCCCAACTCACATTTGCACTCATTGCGTCGTTGGCATTGCAACATATCTTCTATAATAATTTTACTAAAGAACAGTTATTTAAGAAATTAAAATTTGCCGGCCTTGGTGCACTTGCATTAATTGTTATACTGGTAGGATTTTATTTTTCTGCTTCGTTTACCAATCTGCGTGATAAACAAACCAAAGACATGATCACGCAACAGATCACGCAAATGGCCGGCCAGGGAAAAGAAGCCAGTCCGGAAATGGCTGCTGACGCAGGTTTGAAGGCAGGAAGTTTTACCAAAGCAATTATAAAAGACAGGAAGGAAATGTACAGCAGTGATCTTTTAAGGTTTCTGTTATATGCATTGCTTGCAGGAATTGTGATATGGCTGGGTAGTATAAAAAAATTAAAAGCCGGTCTCGCCATTGGTATTATCACTGCGATTTCTTTTATCGATCTTATTACGGTTGACATCCGCTATCTTGATAAAAGTCATTATACAACACCCGACGATTATGTATCCGGCTTCACGCCAAATACAGCAGATAACCAGATTAAAAGTGATACCGGTTATTTCAGGGTGTTCGATCAGTCAACTGGTGGTGACCCATTCCAGGATTCGCATGCCTCCTACTTTCATAATTCTATTGGTGGTTATAGTCCTGCGAAACTGGCATTGTATGAAGATCTTAAAACATACCAGTTGCAGAAAAATAATATGCAGGTATATAATATGCTGAATACAAAATATATTATTACATCTGACCCGACAGATCAATCCGGTAGAAGAACCATTGCAAGAAGGAATGATGAAGCAAATGGGTCCTGCTGGTTTGTAAAAGGTATCCGCTACGTAAACAATGCCAATGAAGAAATGCTGGCACTGGATAGTCTCCATACAAAAGATTCTGCCGTTATTGATAAAAGAGAACAGTCTAAAGTCACGCTGGTGCCCCAATTCGACAGCAGCGCAAGTATCGCATTTGTCAAAAATCTGAATGATGATATTACTTATCAGAGTAAATCCGCCACTAATCAGTTTGCAGTATTCAGTGAAATATATTATCCCCACGGATGGAAAGCTTATATCGATGATAAAGAAACACCGATCGTAAAAGTGGATTATTTATTAAGAGGGTTGTGTATCCCGGCGGGAAATCATACCATTCATTTTGAGTTCAGGCCGAAGTCGTATGACACCGGTAATACGATCAACCTCATTGCAGGAATCATTTCAATACTAGCGGTGATCGTTTGTGCGTTCCTCTTGTATAAACAAAATAAAAAAAATCCCAACTCAGTTGAAGAAGAAAGTCCGGCAAAATAAATGATGAGCCGCAACAATGAATCCGCCATTAATTTCCATAGTGATCGTTACATTCAATGCCGGAAGCACGTTGCAGTCTGCCATTGACAGTGTCCTGTCGCAGACCTATAAACATACTGAACTGGTGATCATTGATGGAGATAGCAAAGACAATACACTTGAGATCATAAAAAAAAATTCAGCCCGGCTTGGTTATTTCATCAGCGAAAAAGACAAAGGTGTTTATGATGCAATGAACAAAGCTATTGACGCAGCAAAAGGAGACTGGATACTTTTTCTTGGCGCTGACGATACATTGTATAATGATAAAGTGCTCAGTGATATTTTTGCCGGCAGAGATATTGAAGAAGTAGATCTGCTATATGGCGATGTAGAATTTACAACCAATAAAAAAAGATATGGTGCAGAGAAAGATTATCTGCGGCTGGTGGAAAGAAATATCTGTCACCAGGCAATGTTTCATCACAGAAGAATTTTCGAAAAATTAGGAAAATTCAGCATGCGGTATCCGGTGCTTGCAGATTTCGAAATGAATATCCGCATCTTTCATGATGAGACCATCGGTAAAAAATACATTCCCATCATCATTACTTTTTTTAATAATACCGGGATGAGCAGCAGCGTGCTTGACAGGTTCTTTCATGCCGATATGCTTAAAAAATTTCTGGAAGAAGACAAGATGCCTTTTCTTGCACCGCAGTTACAGCAATATCATTTTTATCATGGACTGATCAGTTTGTTTTCGGGTAAGCCAGGTATAGCTTTACGGCAAATTCCTGCGAGCTGGATCAGTGGTAAACGAAAATTATTCTATTTTCTTTTTGGTATTAAATTCCTGCTGAGAACTTTAATCAGGGATAAAATAATAATCAAACCAGGAGAGCCGAAATAAAATGCAGTTATCCATCATCATCATAAATTATAATACTTTTCAGCTTACCTGTAATTGTATACAGTCATTGCTGGATAAATTAAAAGATATTTCTTACGAGATTATCCTTGTAGATAATGCTTCAGTTGAATGCAATCCCGATCTTTTTTTAGAAAAATTTCCCGACATCAAATTGATTAAAAGTGCCGTTAACACCGGTTTTACAGGAGGTAATAATTTAGGCGTTGAAAATGCAACAGGTGAATATTTATTGCTGCTGAACAGTGATACTGAACTCATCAACAATGCACCGAAGATCTGTTATGATTATATTACCAACAGTCCGGGTGTTGGTATGGTAACCTGTCAGTTACTTTATCCCGATGGTAGAATACAATACAACTGCAGAAAATTCAGAACCATTGGATGGGAATTTGCAGAAATATTTCCTTTCTTCAGATTATTACCAAAACAGAAACAGGGGAAATTAATGCTGCATCATTACTTTGATCATCGTTCATTTGCAGATTGTGATTGGGTATGGGGAGCATTCATGCTTTTCCCGGCTTCTATCATATCAGAATTACCCAGGAAGAAATTGTCTGACGATTTTTTTATGTATTGTGAAGACACATTGTGGTGCTGGGAATTTAAACAGCTTGGTTATAAAATACATTTTTTACCGGAAGCTCATGTCATGCACGTGCACAAAGGAAGCGTAAGTAAGGATAAATGGATCCAGATCCGCAAAACCGGTATTAAAAACCATGCGGCTTTTATGAAAAAATTTTATCCCGATTGGCGCTGGTATATTTTCGCTTCTATTTATTTCACCAAGCAATACGGGGCATTGTGGTTGGGAAAAATTTTGAGGTAACTGACAACTATTAAAGTTCCATTTGCGCCATAATTTATCTCAAAAGAAATTGACACGGTTATTTTCGAAACGACACACTTGCATCTTTTTATCGGCGTTAACGCATTAATTCCTTATTTTTAGCGTTATATCACTTTGGAATTATTAACCGTACTCTAAATCAAATTCGTATTATGAAAAAAATGTTCATGTCAGCTGCGTTCCTGATAGCAGCAATTGCGTTCTTTCCAGGTTGTACCAAGACAACCACCAATCCATCGGCTTTGCCTCCCGTGGCCAGTGCAGGCCCTTCCCAGATTATTCAATTACCTGTCAGCACAACAACTGTTACAGGATCGGGAACTTCTACCAACGGAATTATCACAGGCTATTTGTGGAGCCTTGTTTCAGGACCGAATGTACCGGTGATCAATAGTCCAAGTTCACCAACCACTGCAATCAATGGATTGATAGCAGGAACTTATATTTTACAGTTTGCAGTAATTGATGAAGCAGGCCTAACGGGCATTGACACACTATCAATAAAAGTTAATCCGTCGCTTACGCAAACATTAACACTACAGCCTTCAAATAATCCAGGCGATGGGCATACCGACAGTTATAACAATATCGGCGGTTCGGGTGACACGAAGATCATGATGGGCGAATGGACTGTTTCAGGTACACCTATTTACTTCAGGTCTTTTCTTAAGTTTGATCTAAGTGGACTGCCACCTACTGCTAATATTCAAAGTGCGACATTATACCTGTATGCAATGCCGAACCCACATGGTGGGGATATGCTGAATGCGCATTCAGGCGCAGCAAATGCATCATGGGTTGAAAGAATCCCCGCTGCATGGACTTTTACAGGTATGACCTGGGCTAACCAGCCGGCTTCTACTGCAACTAACAGGGTAGCTATTCCGCAAAGTGTTTCCAGTTTTGACGACAATGTTATGAATGTAACAGCATTAGTGAAGGATATGCAGACCAGTGGCAACTACGGTTTTAAGTTTACTATGCAAAACGAAACAGTTTATAATTTCAGGCAATACGCATCAAGTTTTCACAGCAATGCTTCATTGCATCCGAAACTGGTGATTACTTATCAATAAATAATTTGTTAGAAAATATGAAAAAACCTCAAAATTAACTTTGAGGTTTTTTATTTGCACCATGTTCAGAATCATATTTCACAATTAACTTATCCCATAACAGGTTTGGAATAGATTTTTTTAAACAGCAGAAATAATTTTCTTGATAAAAGATTGCTGTCAATCATCATTGCCAGTTTTATAGAAGATATTTTTTCAGGTTTATAATTATCCTGCACACCTAACTTAATGGCCAGTTGTTTTGTCTCTGAAATAAAATCCTTTACTGAAAGTCCGTCACGTTCTTTTATTGAGGTTCTTAAAAGCCGGTGAGCATAACCTTTACAATAAAATGCGAGGAAGGAATGACTGAATTGTTTTATAATCAATAGACTTTCTTTATTTTGAGCAGCACATTCAGTCAAAAATTCGACAAACATTTTAAGAGCAGTATGTAGTTTTTTATCCTGTGAAAGACCAGTTGTGCTTTTATGTACGCGAAACGCAAAACAATTTTCAGGGGAGATCGCTTCATAACTTTGCAGAGCAAGTCTTAACCAAAGTTCAAAATCGGCGTAAAGCAGATTAGGATATTTGACGGGTATTCCACCTAACAGGTCATAATCAGAGGACCGCATTACATATCCTGTTCCCATCTGATCGATATTATTGACAAGCATCATTTTTAAAAGATCATTCCCTGTAAGTACTGCCGGCATTGGCTTACAGCGCCTGGTGACTTTTCCTGCAGCGTCAATGAAATCGAAATGCGTATGATAGAGTGAGGCAGTTGGATATTTCTGCATCATTTTTTCAATCGATTCCAGGAATTCAGGGTATAGTATGTCGTCATGACCGATCAAAGTAATAAATTCGTTTTTACGAACATCTTTGATACGGCCCCAGTTTTCTTCAATACTTAATGGCGTTTGAGAAGGAATGATGCTGATTTTCTTTTCGTGTAAAGCTGATATCCATTCCCGCGTTCCATCCGTACTGCAATTATCCAATACAATCAGATCAAAATCGGTGAATGTCTGTTTCAGGATGCTGTGAATGCAGTCCTTCACATATTCACCTCCGTTTCGGACAGGTAATATGATACTGTATTTGGGCATTACTGATTAAGAATTATTTCCTGATTTTTTGTTTAAATCCAACCAACAGATCATGTAACGCAGGCAAGCGCCTTTTCAGAAAATATTTCAATTTGAATTTTTTCATAAAATCAATTTCAAATATTTCTTTTTCAGCAGTTGCCAGTGATTTATCAGTATCCACAGTGTATTTATGAAGAAAAGCCAGATGGGCGATAATAAATACTCCAACAAAATGCTGCATTTGCTTCTGAATAATGATCCAGTCATCCAGATAAGAAAGTTTAGCAGCCATATACTCAGGGAACTTTTTTACAGCAATTACCAATTGCGCATTTTGATTTCTTCCAAAATTCTGGTTATGGAGTGTCTGACAACCAAGTGCTCTGTTTAAAATAATGCATCCTGAGTGTGAACCCATAATAGCTATGTAAGCATAATCACCCAGAAAGGGTGTTCCATAATCTGGGACACCTCCCATCTCAATTAAAATCTTTTTCTTTACGATCCCGGTTGACCATAAATAATGCGTGAATATTTTAGAGCTCAATACATTTTGTACAAAGCTGCCTGTTTCAAATTGCTGAACATCATTCAGGTCATGTGTATTAGACAGACAGGAATTTGTCCCAACTTTCACTCCATATAATTTACCTACTTCATGATGTGTACAAAACCAATCACAACCACCAAGATACATTCCGTAACCTGGGTATTGACTTTTCAAGTTTATCAGGGTCTGCAGCATATCCGGATATACAGGATCATCATCGGTGATCATTACAACGTATTCACCCGCCGAACGCTCAATACTGTTATTGAAACTCCTGATCATCCCTAAATTTTCTCCATTTGAGAAATAACGAAGTCGGCAGTCATTGAAACTGCTGACTACTTCTTTTGCGCTGCATTCAGGATCATTGTCTGAAATGACCACTTCAAAATCCGGAAAGGTTTGCAGAAGAATAGTCTGAAGTTGGGCCTTTAAAAATGTCGGCCTTTTATAAGTAGACATACAAAAGCTCACAAGCGGAAAATGTATGTTCTGTTGCTCCATCATTAGTTGATTCTTTTCAGATAACCCCTTGGGGCTACACTAACCAATATTTTATTATCAATATCTTCATCTATTTCAAAAGACGCATTCGATGCAATAAATTCATCAACAGCAGTCATAGGATTATTACCAACTCTCCATGGCCGTTCTGTTACATAAAAATCATCCGGAAGCACTTCAACAATCGTATCAAACGCAATGATGTAAGAGTTCAGACTGACAAACGGACTGTATAATTTTAATTCTTCCAGTACATGATCGTGTGTATGATTAGAATCGAGTACTACAATAACTTTTTCTTTTCCTTTGGCCAACGCAGCTACCTGCTCTACAATTTTTTTATCAATAGATGAGCCTTCCAGCATTTTAATGCGTTTAAACATAGAATGTTTCTCAATCTCTTCTTTATTGTGTTTGCGGATGTCAATGTCTACACCTACTATTTCACCTTTACCGATCAATTCGAGTATGGATGCATAAAAGATTAAAGATCCGCCATGCGCAATTCCCGTTTCAATGATCAGGTCTGGTTTTATATCCCAGATAATTTCCTGCATCGCAATCATATCCTGTGGATATTGAATGATGGGCCTTCCCATCCAGGAAAAATTATAAGAATACCTGGATTTAATAGAAACCTCCATAAAGGTATTTGTCGCATCTTTCAATTCTTTATTATCACCCTGCAGAATGATATTATTTTTCTTCTCGTCTTGAAACTTTTCTATTTCGTTCATAATTATAAACTTGATGTCTTTATAGAAAGATTAAACTGGTTCAGTTGCTGAACTATCTCCGTCTCATAATTTTCGTTCATGATCAGAATATTTTCTACAGGTTGCTGTAATAAAATATCCGGGCTATAAATCGGGTGACCGGTACCAGCAATAAATTTATTTTGTTTAGCCGGATTAATGTCAATCACATATTGAGCAGATTTCGCTTTTTTATCAAGTAAATTTAAAAAAGTAGAACCTTTTGCTCCGGCGCCCCAGATTGCCAAGGAATCCGTATTTGAAAGCATATCTTCATATTGTTTTAGCTTCTTCCTGAATGCTGAAGTATCATATTTCTTAAAAGCATGATTTTCAGGAATTGTAGTTTTTATTTTACTTAGATCTGCCCAGAGATAAATGTATTGTCCATTAAAAAAATTACCGGTAACTGCATCATCAAACATTACTGCTAAACTTTCTTCTGTAAAATAATTGCAGTGCTCATAAAATATATCCCAGAAAGCATTGTGTTCAACAATCCAGTCGAATGTCGGCACTTCAACAAATAAAAATCCTCTATAATCATTTGCTTTAGCAATAGTATGCAAAAAACTAAACGGTTTAGTGATATGCTCAAGTGTATGGCGCATGACAATTACATTAGCAGCTATGCCCTGATGCGTCTCATCAAAATATTCTTTTTTTATCCGTTTGTTATCTCCTTCGTAGGTTGGATCAAAACCCCAGCAATCTATTCCTTCTCCCAGCATCATATCAAAAAAAACTGCTTTACCACATCCTACTTCCACTACTTTTTTATCTGCAATCCCGAAAGATTTTAATAGCCCGAGAACATCCTGAAGGTGATTTTTAAAAACATCTGAATTGCTTTGTTCATTCTGATAATGAACATCATAATTCATAATATGCGGAATGAATGCGTCATTGAAAATAAATCCGGATACCAATGACTGCATCAGAACTACCTCTCCCTTTTCTGCACTTAAGGCTAAGTCACGTGATGGATAAACTTTATTCTGAAACACAGGAACATTATGCTGTTTAAATACAGTTTGCAGTTTATCAGGTTCATTCTCTGAAAAATTATCGTTTATATTCATGATCTTCCTAAAACAGTTTTTAATTTCCTTTCATCTCCCCAAAAACGCATGGGTTCATAATCTGCGTAGGGATAATATCCAAAATTCAAAGAAATGCTTTTATTCTTTTCTTTAAGATACTCAAGTACAAATTCCTTTACTGTTACCGGCTTTCCACTGCAGCAATTGATAATCCCCGTTACTGATTGTTGACCTGCTACTGCAACAATATATTCAGCCACCTTTTCCACAGGTAAAAAATCTCTTACCTGTTCTCCCTCACTCATATTAAACACCGGTTCATTTGCCTCCAATGCTTTATCAAGCTGCGAAATTAAGGATTTTGGGCTTTGCCCCCTGCCAAACATATAAAACAAACGTATCCATTTCAAATTAAAATGTAACCTGCCTTCTAATTGCTGAAGTTTACAACGCAATTCATTTTTTGCGATGGCATAAGGATTGGCTGGTTCGCATTCCATATCTTCACTTAAACACCCTTCTTTCATCCCATATTCAAAGCAGGTTCCGGTTACCGTTATATCCTTAAGACCATGTTCCAGCAGGTTCTTTAAAAAATTAAAATGACGCGGTAAATTTTCCTGCACGTGAAATGTTTCTTTATAATTCGGCAAACCTTCCCACGCGAGATGAATCAATTTATCCGGTTCATTAAAATGTCGGAAATAATCTTTACTGTTATCAAAATCTTTCAGATCAAAAGGAATATAATTGACTTTACTGAACCATGACTGGGTCGCAGCCTTTTCTTTATCCCTGGAAGTTGCTGTAACAGCAAATCCCTTTTCAAGTAATGCAGTTACTACATAATGACCAATAAATCCGGTAGCGCCGGTGACCAATATTTTCTGCATGATTTATTCAATAACTTGTAAAGATGGAACTGGCACTACAAATTTTCCACCCCATTCTTTTATATAAGAAAGCTGCGCCGTAATTTCTGTTTTAAGGTTCCAGGGAAGTATGATCACATAATCAGGTCTTTCTGCTTTCAGATGATCTTCATTCATTACCGGAATATGACTTGCAGGAAGAAATTTATCCTGCTTATGCGGATTTGCATCTACCACAAAACTGATCAGGTCATTTTTTACACCGCAATAATTTAATAAAGTATTGCCCTTGGCAGCAGCACCATAAGCCGCAACTTTTTTTCCGGCTGCCTTCTGTTCCAACAGAAATTTCAACATCCCTGTTTTTACACCGAAAGCCTTCTGCTGAAAATTATCATAATAAGAAAGTTGATTGATGCCTTTCGCCATTTCTTTTTCCAGCAGCTTATTTACATTTTCAGAAATGGTTTTACTTTCATCATCATTATGTTTTGCATAAATGCGCAATGAACCGCCATGTGTTGGAATTTCTTCCACATCAAACATTTGCAGTCCCTGCGATTCAAAGATCTGTTTTACTGTATAAAAAGATAAATAGGAAAAATGTTCATGGTAAATTGTATCGAACTGGTTGTTGTCAACCAACTGCATTAAGTGCGGAAATTCCATAGTGATCACGCCACGTTCTGAAAGGATGATCTTCATTCCGCCAACAAAATCAACAATGTCCGGAACATGCGCCAGTACATTGTTCCCGAGCAACAGGTCGGCTTTTACATCCCAGTGATTGCGTAACCGGTCAGCCAGTTCTGTTCCAAAAAATTCAACGATCGTTTTGATCCCTTTTTCAACCGCAACTTCTGCAGTGTTGGCAGTAGGTTCAATTCCCATTACTTTAATTCCTTTCTGCAAAAAGTATTGCAGTAAGTATCCATCATTGCTGGCAATTTCTATAACAAGCGAATCCGAATTATAGTCAAACCGCTTCTCCATCATATCTGCATAATCACTTGCGTGCTTCAGCCAGCTGGTACTGTAAGATGAAAAATAAACATAGTTGCTGTCGAAGATGGCATCTGATTTTTTATATTCATCAACCTGCACAAGAAAACATTTGGTACAGGTATATACCTTTAAAGGATAAAATGTTTCCGGCTCATTCAATTGCGCGGCAGTTAAAAAAGAATTGGAAGCCGGAGAATTAACAAGGTCAATGAATACATCCGTAAGTTCTGTTTTACAAAATCTGCATTCCATTATTATATTGCTTTAAATGTTGAATCGATCTGTTTATGATTGTTATCCCTTTCTGAAATTTCTGTAACCGTCAGCGGCCATTGAATATTGATTGCTGCGTCATCATACTTTATTCCCCCTTCTGAACCTGCTGTATAAAATGCGCTATGCTGATATACCAGTTCGCAGTCATCCGTCAATGTTTGAAAACCGTGCGCAAAGCCTGCCGGTATATACATCATTTTTTTATTGGCTGCTGAAAGTTCAGTACTGAACCATTGCAGGTAAGTTGCTGAATTTTTTCTGATATCAATGATCACATCCAGCACTGCACCTGCAATACAGCGGACCATTTTTATTTCTTCAAACGGCGGCAACTGGTAATGCATGCCGCGGATAGTTCCTTTATTTTTTGTGAACGAATGATTCATCTGTACCCATTCCGCATGATGACCTATCTGTGCAAATTCATTTTTACAATAGGTTCTTGCAAACCAGCCCCTGCTGTCGCCCACCGGCGAAAGCGTGATCACATAACTTCCTGCAAGGGGCGTTGGTTCAAATATCATAAGTTCATATAATCATCTATCTGTTGAAAGGTATATGCTGCCGCATCTTTCTTCGGTTGCCGGTACCAGTTGATCGTCCACTCGATTGATTTTACTGCATTCAGTTTAGGTTGCCAATCCAGCATTTTTTTTGCTTTTGAAATATCCAGTTTCAGTAATCCCGCTTCATGCGGCTGTGTTGCATCTGAAGTATCTTCCCATTCGCCGCTGCCCCAGATCGCGATAGATTGTTCTACCAGATTTTTTACAATAAGATGCCCTTCCGCTTCAGGACCGAAATTATAAGCACCGGAAAATTTTACGGCCTGTTCATTTAATAAACCGCCGAGTAATAAATAACCTCCCAACGGTTCCAGTACATGTTGCCATGGCCTTACAGCATTGGGATTGCGAACGCCTATTACTTTATTATGCTGCAATGCTTTTATAATATCCGGGATAATTCTGTCTGCACTGTAATCGCCGCCACCAATCACATTTCCTGCACGGGCACTTGCAATTGCTTTATGATGTGCATCAAATGTTGCGGTATTAAAAAAAGAATTGCGGAAAGAACTCACCACTATTTCTGTACAGGCTTTGCTGGCGCTGTAAGGATCATATCCCCCGAGCACATCATTTTCGTGATATAAAATATCCTGTTCCTTATTATCATATACTTTATCAGTGGTGATAATAATGATGCTGCATTTTTTCGGCAGTAACTTAACTGCTTCCAGAAGATTTGCAGTACCAACTGCATTCACTTCAAAAGTTTCTGCAGGTATCTGGTAAGACCGACGCACCAATGGTTGTGCGGCGAGGTGAAAAATATAATCCGGTTGGAAATAAATGACTTCCTGCTGAAGTAAAGCCTTGTTGCGGATATCCGCAATGATGCTGTCTTTATTATAAAGCGGTTGCAATATATTATAAAGACAATCTTCATACTCAGGTTGCAGCGCATATCCTTTTACGATGGCACCGAGTTTGTTAAGCCATGCACAAAGCCATGCTCCTTTAAAACCGGTATGCCCCGTTACAAGAACTTTTTTTCCCTCGTAATATGAATGCAGTTTTTTTTCTGTTACCACTTCTTCCATTTTGCCTGGCCGTTCTGCCAGAGTGATTCCAATTCAATTTTATCACGAAGTGCATCCATACATTTCCAGAAACCAAGATGCTGATAAGCTACCAGCTGGTTATCATTGGTAAGTTTTTCCAGTGGCTCATCTTCCCACATCATATCTGTCATATCGCCATTCAGGTATTTGAATACTTCGGGTTTTAAAATAAAATATCCGCCATTGATCCACTTGCTTTCATCTTTTGCTTTTTCCCTGAAGGAAACTACATTTCCATCTGCGCCAAGATCCATTCCGCCAAAACGTGCTTCCAGTTGAATTGATGTTACGGTTGCTACCTTATTATGGCTTTTATGAAAGGATAATAACTCAGCAAGATCGATATCACAAACACCATCGCCGTATGTGAGCATGAAGTCTTCATTGTCCAGGTATTTTTGTACCTGCTGTAATCTTCCTGCAGTTTTTGTATTGAGTCCTGTTTCCACCAGCGTTACTTTAAAAGCTTCACTGTTGCTGTTATGAAACTGAACATCATTGTTGGCAAGGTCAATGGTAAGATCTGCATTGTGCAGGAAATAATTCACAAAATATTCTTTGATCACATAACCTTTATAACCGAGGCATACAATAAAATCATTGAAACCATAATGGCTGTAGGTCTTCATGATATGCCACAATATTGGCTTGCCGCCTATTTCCACCATCGGCTTGGGCCTTGTTTCAGTTTCTTCGCTGATCCTTGTTCCTAAACCTCCTGCAAATATTACTACCTTCATGTTACAATTCTTAATTTGTACTTTTATCCCTGATATTTATAATTTCGCAAAAATAGCAGTTTCAGGGCATTTAATCATATTCAATTCATGTCGCAAATACGGAAAAAAAGTTTAAAAGCATCAGCATGGATATATGCAGGTTTTCTTCTCGGCGCCATCAATACTTATTTTCTTACACATAAAAATTGGTTTTCCACTGATCAGAACGGTCTTACCCGGGCAATGATCGAAGTGAGCCAGCTTTTTTTTGCGTTCTCTTCATTTGGTGTGACTGCCTTTCTCTATAAATTTTTCCCGTATTATGAAGACAATCTTCCGCCGAAGCAAAACGATATCCTTTCTGTAGCATTGATCGTATCTCTGACAGGTTTTGCCATTACCGCTTTATCAGCATGGCTTTTTGAACCGCTCATTGTAAGAAAGTTCAGCGAAAATTCAAGGATGCTGGTAGAATATTTTTTCTGGACATTGCCCATGGGCTTTTTTATTTTATTGTATTACGTGCTCGAATCTTATTCCTATGGATTTCAAAAAGGAGTTGTGGCCAGTGTTTTAAAAGAAACAGTTCTGAGAGCATACACAATGATCATCATTGTTGCAAAGGTTTTTGACCTGATCAGCTTTCATACGTTCATTGTTTTATTTGCATTGCAATATGCTACCATCACTGCAATACTGGCACTGCACCTTCATCATGAAAAAAAATTATGGCTGAGCTTTAAGATCTCCCGCGTTACAAGAAAATTCCGGAAAAAAATATTCATGATGATGGCGCTGATGTCGGTGGTAACGGTGGTGACGATGCTCCGTTCAACGATCGATGGATTGGTACTTGCCGCGAGACAGAACCTTGGAAAGGTGGGTATTTTCGGACTCGCAGTATACATGGTATCCGTGCTGCAGGCGCCTTTCAGAAGTCTGATCGCCGTCACCATTCCGGTTTTATCCAGGGCATGGAAAGAAAAAAATATTCATGAGATCAGCCGCATTTATAAACGGTCTTCCATTAACCTGCTCACATTTGCATTGTTCACTTTTTTTTGCATGTGGCTGAACTATACACAGGCCATTGTTTTTTTCGGAATCAACCCTGATTATCTCGAAGGCAAATGGGTTTTTTTATTGCTGGGAATTGTGGCCATCATTGAAATGGGAACGGGTGTAAATGCACAGATCATCGGCACAAGTAATTACTGGCGTTTTGAATTATGGACCAGTTTGTTGCTGACCGTTCTGATCATTCCATTAAGTTACTGGCTCACGGTAAGGTATGGCATCATTGGGCCTGCGGCCGCAAATATTATTTCGTTCACGGTGTATAACAGTATCCGTTATTGGTTCCTTTGGAAGAAATTCAGAATGCAACCCTTTTCGAAAAAAACAGCGGAAGTATTGGTGATTGGCCTTGGATTATATGCCGCAGTTTATTTTTTATTTGATAAAATGCAGGGCCTGCCGGGACTTATTGTAAGAACGCTGTTATACTCCGGCTTGTTTATTTTGGCGGTATATGTCAGGAATATTTCACCGGACCTGAAACCCATCATTAAAAATGTTTTGGTAAGAACCGGTTTCAGAAAAAAATCAGCCGGTTAAAATTCAATTTTCGATTTTATTCTATTGAATTTTCCGGAGGAACAATTTTAATCCTTCCCGTTTTTCATCATCCAGCTGGTAATCGATATTCTTTGTATAATACTGATGAAGACTATAATCCGGAAATACATTTGCAGCAACGATTGCATCAATGTGTTGCATGCCTGCACCTGTTGCAGTATTGAAGGCATGGATAAAATCTTCGGGTAACTTTTTATTGGCGATCCAGGCCGCAAAAACAAAAGGCAGTCCTGTCATTTCTTTCCATGCAGCACCAAGATCATAAATGTATGCAGAGCGGCTGCGTTGTTTTAAAGCGCGGTCACCGATAACCAATGCTGCTGTAGTGCCACTGATATTATTTTCATATCCGGCTGTTGTTGCAACCAGTTCCGGAGCAATATTCCAATGTTCTTTCAATAATATTTTCAGCAATGCAACAGAGGTTCTGCTTTGATAATCGAGCAGGATGGTTTTTATTTCGTTGATAGGCACATCACTGAAAAGACAAACGCTGGCAACTTCTCCATCACATCCGATACAGTATTCAGAAATGATATGATATTCCTGCATTTTCGGGATAACGGCTACCGGTATCAGCCCTATATCAGTTTCATCTTTCAACAGCATGGCAGCAATATTGGCCGGATAATCAAAATACAGTTCCATCCGGTCTTTTATCATCCCCTGTTCAAATCCGTAGATCAAAGGTTTCGTGTTCAGGTAACTAACAGCGCCTACTCTTATTTTTCTGTCCAATGCCTTTCGTTTAATTTCGTGCAAATTTACAGCTTCATCCCTTTACAAAATGGAATTATCAAATCTAACTGCAATCAGCCCGATAGATGGCCGCTACCGTAAACAACTGCAGCAGCTTGATGAATATTACAGTGAATACGCTTTGATAAAATACCGCGTGTTGGTGGAGATCGAATATTTTTTATCGCTGGCAGAAAAAAAATTCTTTAAGGCCGATGCGGCATTAAAAAAACAATTGCGGGCTGTTGCTGAAAATTTTTCACTCCAGGATGCTGAACAGATTAAAAAAACAGAAAGCATCACCAATCATGATGTAAAAGCCGTAGAATATTTTTTAAAAGCAGCACTGGAAAAATTAAACGCCGCTCATTTAAAAGAGTGGGTACATTTTGGTTTAACCTCACAGGACATCAACAACACTGCTGTGCCGTTATTGTGGAAGCATTCGGTTGAACATGAATACCTGCCGGCTGTGATCAATTTACAACAGCATATTTATCAGTTGGCACAACAGTGGAAAGCTGTGCCCATGCTGGCCCGAACGCATGGTCAGCCTGCAAGTCCTACAAGACTTGGAAAAGAATTACTGGTTTTTGTGGAAAGAATAGACAACCAGATTCAGCTGTTCAGTTATATTCCTTTTACCTGCAAGTTTGGTGGAGCTACGGGCAATTTTAATGCGCATCATGTAGCATATCCAAAATACAACTGGATAAAATTTGCCAACGAATTTTGTGAAGAAAAACTCGGGTTGCAAAGACAGCAGCATACAACACAGATAGAACATTATGATACACTTGCTGCACATTTTGATGCGATCAAACGGATGAATAATATACTGGTTGATCTTTGCCGTGATGCCTGGACCTACATCAGCATGGATTATTTTAAACAGCAGACAAAAAAGGGTGAAGTGGGTTCTTCGGCTATGCCGCATAAAGTAAACCCGATCGATTTTGAAAATGCAGAAGGCAATTTTGGAATGGCGAATGCACTGCTGGAACATTTATCCTCCAAGCTTCCCGTGTCACGGTTACAAAGAGACCTGACAGATTCTACCGTACTCCGGAATATCGGTGTCCCGATGGCACATACGATCCTTGCAATAAAATCTTTGGAAAAAGGATTGGGCAAACTGCTATTGAATGAAAGCAAATTAAAAGCTGATCTTGAAAACAACTGGGCCGTTGTTGCAGAAGCGATACAAACAATTTTAAGAAGAGAAAACTACCCTGCACCTTATGAAGCATTGAAAGAATTAACGCGTGGAAAAAATGCAATAGATAAAAAAGCCATTCATGATTTTATCGGCAGTTTGAAAGTAAACGCTGCGATCAAAAAAGAATTAAAAGCCATTACACCTTCCAGTTACACAGGTTTATAAAAATGGACCGTTGAATATTAATCAATAGTTTTATTTAATGTATTCTTTCATTTTCGATATACATCTGCAGTACCTGCTTTATTCATAAATAATACAGCTGCAGTCACAGAAAAGCCACATTTTTATCTTAGATTCGTATTACCTAAACTCAGTGAATGAAGACCGTATACCTGTTGCTGCTTTTATCTTTTACCTCTTTATGTTCTGCCGGGCAACAGACTGCTGTAAAAAATACTGTGCTTACCTGCAATAACTGGTTGAAATTAGTCAACAATTTTGATTGTGTAACAATTGGTGATTTAGGAGTAAACGGCAACCAGATTACAGTGGAAGCAAATTTCAATCCTGACGAAAATTATGCAATAGCAGGCATTGCTACGGATCTTGTTTCCAAACATACCGATCCTTCTGTTTGCAACTATTTATTGAGACCGCAACAGGCTTCTATCAGAACGACCAACGGTTTCTTTTTAACAAGCACCTGCGAATACGTAAATCATAAAAACAATCATGCTGCATTTGTGTACGATGGTGTTACACTTAAATTTTACAGAAATGGATTTTTAATGAGCCAGGTTCCTGCCTCGGGCAATCTGGTGCTTAATAGTCTTACCACAAAAATTGGCAATAATTCAGGGCCTGTAAACGGCACTACAAAAGGATATATAAATGAAGTGCGCATCTGGAATGTAGCAAGAACCCAGGCGCAGATACAGGCTTATATGAGTTCGCCGCTTCCGAATCCAACCACCCAAACGGGATTACTGGCTTATTATACATTTGACAATCTGGTAAATAAGCAGGGTAATTCAGCTTACAATGGAACACTTACAGGTGCAGCATCTATTAACAATACCAATCCTTCCTGTAGTTTTATTGCGGATAGTTGCAATGGCATTGTTCCGATAAATAATATCATCAATACTTACACTCCTGTATTGGCATTAGGATCATGCGATAATAAAATCACTGTCGAGGATGCATCAACTTTTAATGTTGGAGATACGGTGCTGATGATACAGATGAAAGGTGCTGTTATTGATTCAATCAACACTGCTGCATTCGGAAACATTACAAATTATAAGAACGCAGGCAATTATGAATTCAATTATGTAAAATCAAAAACCGGAAATATTATCGAATTAAAAAATGTACTGACAAGACAATATGATATTCCTGTTGGTAAAGTTCAATTGATAAGAGTTCCTTATTATGATAATGTAACAGTTGCTTCCACATTAACCTGTCTGCCATGGGATGGTAATAAAGGTGGTGTGCTCGTATTGAATGTGAAAGATACAATCACCCTCAACGCTGATCTAGATGTTAGCGGCAAAGGTTTTAAAGGTGGTAATGGTTTTCATGGGAACCCACCCGTTTTTAATTGCAATGAAACTCAGTTTTATTATCCTGCGGGTTCTGATTTTGGTGCAGGAAAAGCTGAAAGCATTGCACTTATTTCTTCTTCTAAAAATAATGGCAGAGGTAAAATTGCCAATGGTGGTGGTGGCGGCAATTCACACAATGCAGGCGGCGGTGGCGGATCCAATGCCAGTGCTGCAGGATCGGGTGGCTACCAGTATGAAACCTCAGGCTGCAGCCTTGCGCCCTTTGACAATCGTGGATTACCAGGTAGCAGCTTAACTTACAGCAATGCAGTCAATAAAATATTTTTAGGAGGAGGTGGTGGCGCAGGTCATGCAAACAATCCGGAATTATTTTTTCCGAACGGAGGCAATGGCGGAGGCATCTGTATTGTAATTGCCGATGTCGTACAGGGTAATAATAAAAATATCCTGGCGGGAGGAGATAACGGTCTGGCCTGTTCGGGATATGGTGCAACTGGTTGTCATGAAGGTATGGGTGGTGGTGGTGGTGGTGGCGTCATCATTCTCAATGTAAATAATTATTTATCCGGCACTACCGCAAAAGCAAGGGGTGGTAATGGTGCCGATATGGTACAAGCTGGTAATCTTAGAGTAGGTCCTGGCGGGGGCGGCGGTGGTGGCATTTGCTGGTTGAAAAATGCAACATTGCCTGCCAATCTTACTATTAATGTAACGCCTGGTACTAATGGTGTTTGTAGTGGATATGCAAATGATCCATGGGGAGCAGGCCCCGGACAGCTTGCAGTAAATCTTTTCAATCTTTCATTGCCAGTTGATAATACAGTCTTTAAACCAAACATCGATTCTGTTAGAATAAAAGATAGTTTAACAGCTTGTAAAACTTACGACTTTAAAGGATTGGGTTATACCAACACGAGTGCGATCAACACCTGGCAGTGGGATTTTGGTGATGCTGCAACGGCTCCCTCACAAAATACTTCACATACTTATGCATTACCCGGAACTTACAATGTAAAGCTTGTTGTTACTGATGTAAATGGTTGCAAAGACAGTATTATTAAACCTATTGTTGTTCTGCAATGCCTCAACCCGATCAGCAATATTATCAATACCTATACACCGGTTCTTGCACTCAGCCCCTGTGATAATAAATTAACGGTAGAAGACGGTTCTACTTTCAATATCGGTGATACTGTTTTAATGATACAGATGAAAGGTGCAGTTATCGACTCAACCAATACCGCTGCATTTGGAACCATTACAAACTATAAAAACGCCGGCAATTATGAATTCAATTACGTAAAATCAAAAGCAGGAAATATAATTGAATTAAAAGATACGCTTCTAAGAAAATATGATATCCCGGTTGGTAAAGTCCAGTTGATAAGAGTGCCATATTATAACTCAGTAACGGTAACGTCAACCCTCACCTGTTTACCATGGGATGGAAGCAAAGGTGGTGTGCTGGTGTTCAATGTAAAGGATACGGTCACTATGTTTGCTCCCATCGATGTCTCTGGAAAAGGTTTCATTGGAGGCCAGGTAAACAATACGCATCTGAATGTTACCAATTGTTTCAGCAACAATTTCTTCTATCCCAACAACAGTGTATTGGCGGCGCCAAAAGGTGAATCCATTTATAATACCAGTCTTCTGATTTCTTCCGGAAAAGGTAACATGGCATCAGGTGGCGGTGGAGGATTGGATCATAACTCCGGCGGTGGCGGTGGCGGTAATGGCGGCATCGGTGGAATGGGTGGATATCAATGGCAGGGCTGCGGCAACTCGCCTTTCGACAACAGAGGAATTGGTGGCAGGTCGATACCTTACAACAATATTGACAATAAAGTTTTTTTAGGTGGTGGTGGTGGAGCTGGACATTGTAACCAGCCATTAGGGATCAATCTTAATGGAGGGAATGGTGGCGGCATTATTATCCTTCAGGCAGGTAAACTTATTTCAAGCGGCAATTCAATTATTGCCCGGGGCGCAGCAGCTGTTGAATGTAATTCTCCGGATATAAATGTTTGTAATGATGGAACTGGCGGTGGTGGCGCTGGCGGGAGCATCATGCTAAATGTTAACAGTTATGTGGATGCTGCCAAAACAGAAACCGTAGGTGGTAAAGGCGCAAATATGACTGCTACCAATTCTAATACGGATCCGGTTGGTCCAGGTGGCGGAGGTGGTGGTGGAATAACCTGGTTGAGTCAGGTAACTTTACCAGCAAACGTTACAACAAACAATGCCGGAGGATTAAATGGAGTCACCAATTTAAATAATGCATGGGGAACTACAGTAGGATTGCCAGGTATTAATCTGCTGAATTTTAAAGCTCCTGTTGATACAATCCTATTCAAAACCAACATTGATTCAGTTAGAATGAAGGACAGTGCAACTTCCTGCAGTAGTTTTGATTTTAAAGGACTGGCTTATATCCATAGTTCTCCAATCGTATCCTGGAACTGGAGTTTTGGTGATGCAACATTTGCAAATACCCAGAATACTTTTCACACTTATCTTTCTTCCGGCGTTTACAATGTAAAGCTTGTCGCGACAGATATTAACGGATGTAAAGACAGTATCATAAGACCAGTTAATACAAGTGTATTAAATTTTGATTTCAGTTACAGCTTTAATGCCTGCAGCCCAACTACGGTTCAGTTCAATGCTGCAGGAACAACTACCGGAAATCCAAACTGGCAGATCGGCCCGGCAATTATTAATGGGACATTAAATCCGATTTATACCTTTCCTTCCATGGGAAATTATGTAATTAAATACAGTGTATCCAATGGTAGTTGTACAGACACCATTACAAAAAACATTTCCCTGTCCATTATCAATGATGATATTATTATAACGCCCGATACCACTATCTGTTATGGCACAACCAAACAACTCCGTTCTGTTTCATCATTAAATTTCTGCTGGTCACCAGCAACATACCTGAACGATCCGTTGCTGGCAAATCCCGTTACTTCCACGCCGCAGCCCATTATTTATTATTTAACAGCGCTCACAACCGGAAGCAATCTTATTGCAAACGGAAGTTTTGATAACGGCAACACCGGCTTTACATCGCAATATAATTTTGCCAATCCGAACCTGACAGAAGGAGAATATTTTGTTGGCAATAATCCTACCGCATGGAATCCAGGACTGTCCAGTTGCAACGATCATACCGGTGCTGCCGGGAACGGAAAGATGATGCTGGTAAATGGATCGCCTGCACTTAATGTAAAAGTCTGGTCTGAAACAATTGCTATTACACCCAATACAAACTATGCATTTGCCGCCTGGATACAGGCATTGTTTCCTCCAAACCCTGCACAGTTAAGGTTTTCCATTAACGGCGTGGATATCGGGACAACCATTACCGCGAGTTTGCCTACCTGCACCTGGAATCAATTTTATACAACATGGAATTCGGGAAATAATACAACAGCTATTATTTCTATCGTTAATAAAAATACAGCGGTACTCGGAAATGATTTTGCACTGGATGATATTTCATTTGCACCTTTGCAATTCAAAAGAGACAGTGTAAAAATATCAATTGATACAGCTGTTGTAAAAACAATTGCTGATGTTGCCGTTTGTGAAAATACTCCTGTACAAATAACCACTACCGGAGCCGCGAACTATTCCTGGACCCCAGCAACCGGTTTATCTAATCCCTCAATCGGCAATCCGGTGGCTACAACAACATCATCTACCCAATACATTGTAACAGGAACTACCGCAAACGGATGTACTGCAAAGGATACGCTTAATATTCAGATCAAACCCAAACCGGTAATCACAAAATCAGTTGACACAGCTATCTGTGTAAATAGTTCTGTACAACTTTTTGCAAGTGGTGGTACCGGTTACTCCTGGACACCGGCTGCAACATTAACCAATGCCAATACTGCAACGCCTACCGCAACACCGTCTGTAAATACTACTTATTATGTTCTGGTAACGGGCGCCAACACCTGTATTAATACTGATTCTGTTAAGGTAAGTTTCCGGCCTGTACCTGTATTCACTGTCAGCCCTGTCAACTCTACCTGTTTAAACGACCAGGTTCAACTGAACGCGACTGGGGGTAACAGTTATTTATGGAGCCCTGCTGCTCTTGTAAGTAATCCGAATATCAGTAACCCGTTAACCAACATAACGTCTACACAAAGCTTTACAGTTACCATTAAAGAAACAGTGTGCAATCAATCAGCAACATTAAGTACTTCGGTAACAGTATTGCCGCTTCCTTTCGTAAGTGCTGTCAAATCAAATGACATTAGCTGTTCACTGGGCTCAGCAACATTGCTTGCAAGTGGCGCATCACAATACACGTGGAGCCCTGTAACAGGATTAAGCAATCCGGGTATTGCCAATCCGATTGCAAATCCAGCCATTACTACAATCTATACCGTACAGGGAATCAATGCAGCAGGTTGTATTAACTATGCCACACTAACGGTAGCGGCCAACTTTACTGCAAAGGCGAATTACTTTATGCCGAACTCCTTTACTCCTAATGGTGATGGATTGAATGATTGCTACCGCATTAAATATTTTGGATTGATTCAGGATCTGCAATTCTTTATTTATAACCGCTGGGGAGAAAAAGTATTTTCAACAACCAGTCCGGATGGCTGCTGGGACGGCACTTACAAAGGACAACCCGTTGAACAGGGCAGTTATGTTTATTATTTAAAAGCTATTACTGCATGTGGTCCGGTGGAGAAGAAAGGCAACTTGATTTTAGTAAGATGATAACATATTTTTTAGTCTGCAAAGTAGATACAACCTTCTTAACTATCAATTATGAATTATCAACTATCAACTATTTATGTATCTCACTCGTAAAATGAAATTCAATATCCGGATTATTCTGCTTCTCTGTATTTAAGAACCATTCGCTCTGTGCCAGGTAAATCATATTCCCGTCTTTATCTTCGCCGATATTGCTCATTTTAAAACGGGCAAAATCTTCCAGTTTCTTTTTATCATTGCTGGTAAGCCAGCACGCTTTATAAAAAGGCAATGCAGTAAACTGTACAGATGCACCATATTCATGCAACAGCCGGTATTGTATCACTTCAAACTGCAATTCACCTACACAACCGATAATTTTTTTAGTGCCCCCAAACTGCGTGAATAACTGCGCTACGCCTTCATCTGTTAACTGCATCAGGCCTTTCTCCATCTGCTTTGTTTTCATCGGATCTTTGTTCTGCACTTCTTTAAAAATCTCCGGACTGAAACTGGGAATGCCGGTAAAATAAAAATTCTCTCCTTCTGTAAGTGTATCACCGATCTTAAAATTTCCTGTGTCAAACAAACCGATCACGTCGCCGGGGAAAGCTTCCTGCAATACATCTTTCTGACGTGCAAGAAAAGTATAAGGATTGCTGAAACGGAAATCACGGTCGAGCCGAACATGATGATAATAAGTATTGCGTTCAAAACGGCCGCTGCAAACACGAAGAAATGCAATTCTGTCACGGTGCTTCGGATCAAGGTTGGCATGTATCTTAAAAACGAATCCACTGAATTTATCTTCTCCCGGAGCAACATCACGAACATTGGTATGCCTGGGCAATGGTGTTGGTGCAATGCGGATAAATGTATCCAGCATTTCTTTTACCCCAAAATTATTTACAGCACTTCCAAAAAATACAGGCGCTGTTCTTCCTGCCAGATAATCAGCAACATTGATTTCGCCATACACCCCTTCTATCAGTTCTGCGTCTTCACGGAGTTGCGCTGCATCATGTTCACCGATTTTTTTATCCAGCATCGCATCATTCAGATCATTGATCTGTACTACATCTTCATCATTCCCTTTTGTACCCGGCGTAAAAAGTACGAGACTTTTTTTATCGAGGTCGTACACACCTTTAAAATCTTTACCGCTGTTGATCGGCCAGGTGGAAGGATGCAATGATATCTTTAGTTCCTTTTCAATTTCTTCCAGCAGATCAAACCGGTTCTTGCCATCACGGTCCATTTTATTTACAAAAACAATTACAGGTGTATTGCGCATGCGCACTACTTCCATTAGTCTTCTTGTCTGATCTTCCACACCATTCACACTGTCGATCACAAGCACCACACTGTCCACAGCGGTAAGGGTGCGGTAAGTATCTTCTGCAAAATCTTTGTGGCCGGGCGTATCCAGCAGGTTGATGAGATTGCCTTTGTATTCAAATGTCATCACACTCGTAGCTACACTGATGCCACGCTGTCTTTCAATTTCCATGAAATCACTGGTGGCGTGTTTTTTTATTTTATTGCTTTTTACAGCACCGGCTGTTTGTATTGCTCCGCCGAACAGCAGAAATTTTTCTGTGAGGGTTGTCTTACCCGCATCCGGATGCGAGATGATGGCAAATGATTTACGCCTGTTTATCTCTGATTGGTACTTCATGTAGATTCTTTTCGAGGCGCAAAGGTAAACTTTCAATTAAGAATTAATAATTAAGAATTAATAATTCCTTCAGGCTGAAACTCAACATGCCTATTTTAAATTATCCGGAAAGCCGGTAAGTCGGAAAGTCCTTTATTTACTTTATCAACTCTATTAACTTTATCAACCTTAATCATCAATTATTAATTATTTTTGATAATGCGGAAAACGCTGAATATTATTAATAATTCATTAAGGCAGACCTTTCAGGAACTGGGTGTGAATAAACTCCGTACTGCCCTTAGCCTGATCGGTGTTGCATTTGGCATCCTGTGCATCATCGGCGTACTGGTTGCTGTTTCAAGTTTTGAAAGAAATATTCAGAACCAGATCAACTCCCTGGGCAGCAATACAACTTACATTGATAAATGGGATTACAGCGGCGGGCCGGATTATCCTTTCTGGAAATACCGCGCCAGGCCTGTTATGGAATATAATGACGTAGATTTTATCAAACAAAGAAGTGATCTTGCAGAAAACGTTACTTTCCTTTTACAAAGTGGTGGTAATATCTCTTATAAAAATGATGAGATAGAAAATGCACCAACCTATGGTATTCTTGAAGACCAGACCAAACTTCAACCGCTCAGTTTTGCAGATGGCCGTTATATTTCATCTCCAGAATTCAACAGTGGAAGTCCTGTCTGTCTGCTCGGTTATGATAATGCGGAAAAACTATTCGGCATTGCCTCTGCAGCTATCGGCAAACAGATAGAAATGCGCGGTAAAAAAATAACCATTGTCGGCGTAATAAAAAAAGAAGGTAAGAATTTCATCGGGTGGGATTATGATAACTGTATCATGCTTCCTTATAATTTTTTCCGGCAGATCTTTGTGCTGGACAACAGTAATCCGGTGATCATTGTTAAAGGCAAAAAAAATGTAACTCCCGCTTCCCTCAATGGCGAATTGAAAGGAATTATGCGCCAGGCAAGACGGCTGTCTCCTACTACAGAAGATAATTTTTCGCTGAACAGTGTGGAGGCATTCAGTAAAACACTGTCGGATTTTTTTGTTACCATCGATATTGTAGGTTCTATTATTGGTGGCATCAGTCTTATTGTCGGCATGTTCGGTATTGCCAATATTATGTTTGTAACAGTAAAAGAAAGAACAGGTATCATTGGGTTGAAAAAAGCAATCGGCGCAAAAAGGTCAAGTATCTTATTTGAATTCCTCATGGAATCAACGATATTATGTATTATTGGTGGTGCAATGGGTTTGATGCTGGTGTTCCTGGAAGCGGTCATCATGACAAAAGCTTTTGATTTTCCGGTTTATATTTCACTTGACCTGTTGATAGCAGCGCTCATCATTTGCCTGGTAGTGGGTATACTTGCAGGAATTTTTCCGGCAAGCAGGGCCGCCAAACTGGACCCGGTGGTTGCAATACGGAGCTGATAACTTTAAAACCTTTAACTTTAAAATAAAACAACAAATGAAAAAAACGATTATCATCTGCAGTTGCATCGCATTTATAGTGATTGCTTCCTGTACCAAGAAAACAACTGCCACTGCAAGCGTGAGTAAAAAATCAAGCGTGACTTATATTACAGGTGTAAAGGAAATTCTGGAAACAAAATGCGCTCCCTGCCATATTCCTGCAAAGGGTGGTAACAAACCTCCGCTGGATAATTATGCTTCTGCATCAAGAATGATAGATGAAATCATCAGGCGCACTGAACTCGCTCCAGGTTCCAGGGGTTTTATGCCAATGAGAAATCCTGCATTACCTGCAGAAGAAATTGCACTTTTAAAAAAATGGAAAGAAGACGGCCTGAAAGAAAAATAATTGTTGATCTGCAAAATAAAAACCGATGCCTGTAATATTGGCTATTGAATCTTCATGCGATGACACGGGCGCTTCGGTTTGCAGAGATGGAAGGATTTTATCGAATTATATTGCAGGACAGAAAGTTCATGAGCAATATGGTGGCGTTGTTCCCGAACTTGCTTCCAGAGCGCATATGCAAAACATTGTTCCGGTAGTTGATGTGGCATTGAAGAGCGCTGGTATTGCCTTGCACGAGATCGATGCCGTTGCTTTTACACAATCCCCAGGACTCATCGGCTCTTTATTGGTGGGTGCGCAGTTTGCAAAATCAATGGCGCTCGCATTGGATAAGCCATTGATCGCCGTGCACCATATGCAGGCGCATGTACTCGCAAACCTGATCGCGGAAAATAAACCATCTTTTCCTTTTTTATGTCTAACGGTGAGCGGTGGGCACACACAGATCGTGATTTGCGAAAGCCCTGTCAGTTTAAAAGTAATCGGCGAAACTATTGATGATGCTGCCGGGGAAGCGTTTGACAAAACTGCCAAAATACTGGGCCTGCCTTATCCCGGCGGACCCTTAATAGATAAATATGCAAAAGAAGGAAATCCTAAACGATTCTCTTTTGCTGAGCCGAAAGTGCCCGGATTGAATTTCAGTTTCTCGGGATTAAAAACATCCGTACTGTATTTTTTACAATCTGAAAAAATGAAGAATGAAAACTTCATTGAAGAAAATCTTGCAGATATCTGCGCCTCTGTTCAATACCGTATCATCAATATCCTGTTGAAAAAATTAAAGATGGCCGTAGAAGAAACAAGCATTAAAAATGTTTGTCTCGCCGGTGGTGTAAGTGCAAACAGCGGCTTAAGAAATTCTTTTACTGATTTGGGAAATCAATCCGGTTGGAAAACCTTTATTCCCGCATTTGAATATTGTACAGACAACGCTGCTATGATCGCTATTACTGCTTTTTATAAATTTCAGCAAAATGATTTTGCATCTCTTAATGCAGTACCCACTGCGAGAGCCGAATGGTAACACAGAATATTTTATTTAGAATGTTTAAGCATCATGCCTTATCATGAAAAACATAAAAATCTGCCTTCCGCTGTCATGAATGATTATTTCAGATTTAAACAATTTACAGTGCAGCAGGAAAAAGCTGCGATGAAAGTAACAACCGATGCGTGTTTATTTGGAGCATGGGTTGCTGATCAGGTTGTAACCAGGAAATTAAAAATTCAACATATACTGGACATTGGTGCGGGCACAGGTTTGCTGAGTTTAATGCTGGCGCAGAAAACGGAAGCGATCATTGATGCTGTGGAGATAGATGACGGTGCATTTGAACAGGCATTGGGAAATTTTTCCTGTTCACCATGGCAAGAAAGACTGACTGCTTATCACAGCAACATATTGAATTTTGAAGCACCTGATAAGTATGATCTTATTATTTCCAATCCTCCATTTTTTAAAGGCGATCTTAAATCCGGTAATATAAAAAAAGATGCAGCTAAACACGATATCACATTAACATTGGAGCAGTTAATAAATGTGATGGATAATACTATTACCGATAATGGTTGCATGGCAATATTGCTACCGGATCATCGTTCCGAAACATTTATTCATGCTGCACAAACATCTGAAATATATGTTTTGCAAAATACCAAAGTCCGCCAAACTCCCTCCCACCCTTATTTCCGTAGCATGCTTTTATTAAGCAGAACAAAAAAAGAAACGATCAATCAGGAAATAATAATTAAAAACGCAGATAGTATTTACAACAGCAGCTTCATTAAACTGCTGCAAGATTATTACCTCTATCTATAACTTACAACTTCTTACTTATTGTCTGCGTACTTTTTCATATACAAATAAGGCGCAGTGATCTCCCCTTTCTTTACCATGGTAGCGCGGTCAATGATATCGCTACCAGCTTTGCGGATATCATCCAGTACAAATTTTATCAATTGCTCCCCGAAATAACGGCTGGCATCTCTCGGCAATTCATTGGGCAGGTTTCCCACAGCCATCAAATCAATCGAGCCGGGTACATAGGCAGTGGTTCGCTGCAATGTGTTTTTATCAACGCCATAAACCGGGTCTTCCATAATGGCGTCTCCTAAATTAATCGGTATAGAACCACCCTCATCGTCGGTAATATCAGCGATCGTTTGGATAATAAAATCATTGCGCGCTATATCATCCTTTTCAAAAAGCCTTGGTACAGATGCATCCCAATAAACACCGTTCATTAATATATCAGTCTGCGCTGCATAAGGTAAAAATCTGCAATGATAATTTTCAGGATGTTCATGAAAGAGGGTTCGGTTATATTTTCTGTCTTCATCTTCATAAAGATCAGCGCTTTTAAGTTGTGTATAAACGGGATAAGAAAACCGCCTCGTAAGATATTCATCCGGTTCCACTTCATGAATGCCCATCAGGTTCATGACTTCAAGAACGCCATGCGCCACTCTTCCACTACCGGTAACAGCAATCTTGACATTCGGCAAGCGCAATCCAAAATAAGTATGAATCAATTCCCGGAAACTCCGCTGCAGATAAACTCTTTCCAAAGAAAACAAACCAGTGCGGTTGCCATAGGCCATCATCCCATTATGAGCGCCAACCACACCGGCAAAAAAACCAAAGCCGATGATCCGCGTTCCGTCATTGTGTTCAAGACATTCATAGTCGATCAGTGTTATTTTTTTTTCAAGAATTGCAGCAAATAATTTTTTATTATGTGGCTGCATTTTTTTTGTATGAGAGAAAAAAAGATAGGTTTTATTTTCCAGTAACATTTCCACAGGGACTTCTTTTATACCCAGCAGGAGATCGCAATCATTCATCTCTTCTCTTATTTCAATTCCTGCAGATACATATTCCCGGTCGCTGAAACAACGTATAGGGCAGCTTTGAACAAATACCCGTACGTCATCAAAATTTCTGTGGATCCATTTGCATTGCGCAGGTGTAAGCGCCACGCGGTTATCTGCAGGAATTTTTCCTTCCCGGATGAGTCCTATTTTTAGCATCAATCGTTTTTTTGCAGGGCAATTTACATTTTACATTTAATATTATGAGTTTTACCTTTACAGGATGAATCATTTTGAGTTGTTTGGAATTCCACAGGGGTTTAATATTGACAAAGAACTGCTTTCTAAAAAATATGTCGTACTGCAAAAAAAATATCATCCTGATTTTTTTTCGCAGGCAACTACTGAAGAAAAAGAAGAAGCGCTGCAGTTATCGTCACAGGTAAATAATGCTTATAAAATTTTTCAGCATCAGGAAGCTACCATTAAATATGTATTGCAGTTGCATCAGTTGCTGGAAGAAGAAGAAAAATATCAATTACCTCCGGCTTTCCTGATGGAAATGATGGAACTGAATGAAGAAATGATGGAGGGCAATGAAAACATTGCAGGCAGAGTTGACCAGATAAATAAGGAAATATATGAAGTGGTTAAACCGGTTATTGACAATTATCAGGAAGGCATTACTTCCAAAGAAGAGTTGTTGCAAATAAAGAACTATTATTACCAGAAAAAATATTTGAACAGGATCACTGAGCAATTAAATGGAATGTTGTAATATTGCAGCCCTGAATCGTTGAAAACGTTTAAGGCGTTTGATCTCGTTTAAATCGTTTATTAAGGTTGAATCTTTTTAGCTTTAGGCACCTAACCTTAAACGACTTAAACTTTAAACCCTGAACGTAAAACTGCCCAGATGGCGAAATTGGTAGACGCACTGTGTTCAGGTCGCAGCGTTCGCAAGGATGTGTCCCGGTAGCGACCGGGATTCAGGGCACCGACAAAAAAAGTTCTTACTTAAACAGAAAATAAAAAACTGTAATTGCCCAGATGGCGAAATTGGTAGACGCACTGTGTTCAGGTCGCAGCGTTCGCAAG
>JBDUCW010000144.1:0-11230 GCA_040003235.1 Ferruginibacter sp.
GGCTGAGAATTTTTAATAAGGGAAATTTCTTTTTTAAAATACCAAGTTTGCCATTGTTAACGCCAAAGAATTCAGTGGGATTAACGGTTTCGAGGTTAATGATAGTTTCTGTCAAAGTTGCTCCTTTTTTATGCACTGTTTCTGCAAAAAAAATTATTGCATAGCAGTACGTTGTTCACAATAAGGTTTCAATAAACTTACTGACCCATCTGAATCAAATTTACTGAAATGCATTTGATTAAATGTCAAAGTAGTTTTACACAAATGTTAATAAGGGACTAAAGATCATAATCAATAATCAAACGACAGAGAAGACCAATATATTTTTCTCCTTCGCTGTACCAGGGTAATTTTTTATTGCGGGAAATATTATACAATTGCTGCAGCGGATTATCAGCAATGCCTTTCTCCAGATCTGTTTCACTAAGTGTGGCGCCAACATAAATCTTTTTATCATATTCAACTTTTCGTCCATCAGGCATAGTTATTTCAAACAATGCTGTACCGTTTCTGTCTGCAACTGCCTGTACATCCTCTCCGCTAAGGTACCCGATAAGCTTTCCGTCCTGCATGATCTTCCTGTTATTGATTACTGAAACAGGTTTGGTCCGGTCTCTTTCCACCTGGTCGTTGAAGTGTCTTGTTTCTTCCAGGTATGTGCTCATCTCATCCACTTTATTTTCGAGCGCATGGTTGTAGCCTGCCTTGAAACGCCGTATAGCTGCGGTATCCAGCTGATTGTTTTTTATCAGTTGATAATCCCGTATGATCTCTGCAAAGGTTACAGGAAAAGCTTCACCTTCATGATAGAGCGCGAATGTATCCTGAACAGCGGCAAAAATTATTTCATAATAATCAAATGATTTCAATTCTTTTACCGGTGCCGGAAATGTTTTTACCTGAACGGTCATCAACAATTTTTTCGAAAGACTGTAAACCGTTATATCATAATGGGGAACAGTTTTGTTTGCTTCTTTTGTATAAAATGCGATGGGCTTTTTACCAACGTAAATAACAGAATCGGTCAGCATTATATCCTGTGCTGAAATTAAAGTTGTTGAAATAAATGTAATTATTAAAAGTATGGTTTGTTTCATAGAGCAAATTTTTACTTAAGCTATAAAAAAGAAAAGGAACCATGCAAAAGCATAATTCCTTTTAACAAAATTATGTAACGAAAATTAAAAAGTAAATCTTGCAGAGAAACCAACTGCTGATGCTTCAAATCCAACCTTCTCAACAATATTCAGTTCCGGTTTCCAGTCCAGAGAAATATTCAATGGTATATTCTGCGAATTGAAATCATATTTCAATCCAACGATACCTGCAGCACCAATGTAACTGTTCTTATTACTGAAGCCGGCATATCCACCAAAGCCGATGAACCATCCCAGGTTATCAGTTGCAAGTGGTTTATGAATTTCATACAGCCCGCATAATGCAAAGCCATCACCAAAACTTGCAATAGCTTCAATTGCATTATTATTGGGCATATAATGCTGAAAAGTAATCCCGCTTTTTATTACCGGAGTGGAAGGGCCGAGCCTGATGCCAATTGCGTTGTTGTGTGAAACAGTTTCCTGAGCGTTGGCCTGTGTTGTAATTGTAAACACAATAGCGAAGAGAAAAAGTAATTTGTTCATGAAATTTTTTTTTCGTTGTGAAACTAAAATAATGCCAGTATCAAAAAATGCAAAGGCATTGACTTCATTAAACGCAGAAATAAAATTTTATGCTGTTAAGAGTTTTGTAAAAAGTTTTATGTTGTAAGTTTTATGTTGTATGTTTTATGTTGTACGTTTTACGTTTGAGCTTTTCTGGTTGTTGATAATATAAAAACTTTCAGAACCGCAAAAAGAAATGAAACGCTTTTCAGATTTTAAAGACCAACGTATAACGTACAACATCACTCAAACAGCTCCAGTTTTGTTTTGGGCCTTCTTTTATCCTGCCATAAAAAGCCACGCAGTTCTTTTTTATCATCCGGGATCTGCCGGATGGGATACATAACACCATTAACGTCGTTTACAAATTTTACTTTGTTCAATGCCCTGTTCACAAAATAAATATCAATCAGATCGCCACTGCTCCGGTTCATTCCAACAAAGGCACTGTCATCATCCTGCGGATAATAAATGCTTTCGGCAGGGGAACCCTTGACTCTTATATAATCGATATTACCATCTTTAAAATATCCGTTTAAGGTTCGGCCGCCGATCTGGTTATAAATACCTTCAGCACCCTTGTTCACAATAAGACTGTTGTAAAAAACATAGAGATGGTCGGGCTTGCGGTTTTTTGTCATCATGTACATGGTATCACCGGTGACCTGGGTCTTATCATTCCACACCACGGGATCTTTAAATAAACGGAAAGTAGAATCTTCAGTAGAATAATATAAACTGTCACTCACGGCCTGCAGCGAATCATTGAATATTCTTACATGATGAAATGCCAGGAAATAACGGATCGCAGTATCTGATGCATTCACGGCTACCGGCCCCTGTAACTTTTCTTTTTTAACCTGCATTTTTTTTCCGGTAGTATCAACTTTCCTCAACCCGGAATATAAAGTGTCGCCTGCAACATAAGTGCTGTCATTGTTTTCGTAAAAGATCATGACCGGTTTTCCATACGCAAGCATTGTATTTTTTACGCCGTCGTAAGACAGATTATTGCCAACGGTTATCACTTTATTGCTGCTGTCTACAAACTTTACGTGCCCTTCAAACTGGTACAGTTTATTTTTATCATCCAGCGCAGCGCGGTCTGAACTGATGGAACGCAAACTATCTTTAAATTGTGTACGACCTGTAAAAAATGCTTCGCCTGTTTTCAAATTATAACTGCCCGCCTTCGTGTCGACAATTGACCCATCTTTATTTACAATCCGGGTAGGTGCGATAAAAGTGGCGATCTGCGTATAGGTATTGTACAGTAAACTATCGGTAGTGATATTGTATTTGGGATCTACAAGATGAACATTCTTTTTAAAGTATACATCTCTTGTATCTCCGTTATAAATTCCCTCTTTGCTGGTGAGCACAGTCTGACCACTCAACACCCGTCCTCCGTTTCTGTAATTACCGATATGGGTTTGCAGGTTATAATCCAGATCTTCTGTAATTAATGTCCCGCCTTTATTGTCGGTAAGTCTTACCGATTTTGTAAGATGTGCGATCCGGTCAATACTTGTATATTTTAAATATTGCGAATAAGTATGGATGCTGTCATTGTCATTGATATGAATATTGCCGAAAGATTCCATCGTATTTTCCGGCCGGCGGATGATGGCACTGTCACAATCGAATTTGGTAAGTCCTTCTTTCAATTTTACGTTTCCTGCAATGGTCTGGATTTTATGAACGGAATCCAGCTGCCGGTCACGAAGACTGTTGCCATGTATGATCTCAATCAGTCTTAATGTATCAGGTGCGGGAGTTACCTGGGCATCAAGGCCGGTTGAAAGCAGGATCATTAAAAGAGAGAAAAATATCCGGGTAGTAAGGTTCAATGCAGTTAATAAATTCTGATGAAGCCGCAATTTCTTTAATTATTCTTAAAGAGAATCATAAAATTTAGAATGCTATACATTGTATAAAATTTAGAATGATCAGTCTACTGATGTGGTTTGTTCGTGTTATGTTCGGGATTGTTCGGTAATTACCGAACAATCCCGAAGGATTCCCGAACAAGACAGGAATAAAGAGGCTTTGTTCCATAAAACAGGTTTAGCTTATCCTGACGCTGAAAATCAATAGAACAACACAATATTGGCCGGACCTCCCACAGTTCAGGTATCAATCTTATAAACATCCGTGCAAAAACACTCCTGTATTTGCAGGCCGGCGAGGAACTAAGAATCAATTTTTGACTTATCTTTATCCTTTCACCAACAGGCATACAATGAAATTTTTTTACCAGGCCAACCGGCTGTTAATCCATATTACTTTCAATGTGCTGTTACTACTTGGGGTAACAGAAACCGCAAGTGCTCAATGCCCTCTCAATATTGACTTTGAAAGAGGTAATTTTTTTGGATGGACCTGTTATACAGGAACAGTTCAGCAAAATACCGGTATTGTTCCCAATTGGTTTCTTTCAGGGCCGGTGAACAATCAGCATACCATGCTCACAAGTTTCCCTGGTGATGGCTTTGATTATTATGGAGGCTTTCCTCAGAATTGCCCCAATGGAAGCGGGCATTCAATCAGATTGGGAAATTCAGGTACACAGAATGGTGCCGAGCGGGTGAAATATACATTTACCGTTCCCGTTGGCCAAAACCAGTTCAGTCTTACTTATTATTATGCAATCGTACTGCAGGATCTTACTACACATACTGATGCACAGAAACCAAAATTCAAGATCGATGTCATCAATGTAACAGATGGTAATACCACCAATCCCTGTTCTTCATTTGATTTCAATTCAAACGGGTCATTGCCCGGTTTTTTTGTATCACCTTATAGCCCCTCAGGAACTTTTGTAAGGTGTAAAGACTGGTCTGCAGCCTCGATCAATTTAAATAACAATGCGGGGAAGACCTTCGATATTATTTTCAGTACACAGGATTGCGCACAGGGTGGCCATTTTGGTTATGCCTATGTTGATATCAATTCGCAGTGCAGCAGTTCCTTTGTGGGTGCAGCTTATTGCGCACAGGATACTGCAATTGATGTAACTGCCCCTTATGGATTCCAATCATATAAATGGTTCAACAATACATTTACACAGGTATTGGGTTATTCGCAGCTCTTACATTTGAGTCCGCCGCCGCCGCCGGGAACAAATATCGCGGTGCAGTTAATACCTTATAACGGGTATGGATGCCAGGATACTTTGTATGCAGATCTTTTGGATACGCTTCATGTAACAGCCAATGCAGGAAGAGATACTTTTGTATGTAATAATTCAGTGGTGATCGGAAGCACTCCCAGGGTTGGATTGGCTTATCACTGGACACCAACGATCGGATTGAGTAATCCTGATATTGCGAACCCGGTAGCCACACCGTCGGCGACCACCCAGTATATAGTTACGGCCTCATCATTGGGAGGTGGCTGTACACAAAAAGATACGGTTATAGTGGGAGCAAAAGCTATTGATAATTCAATACAGGTCATCGGAGGTAATTCAACCTGTCAGTCTGCCGGATCCAGTCCGATCTTACAGGTACAACCCATAGACAGTATTCAATGGTTCAGAGATGGTATTCCCATTATCGGGGCTAATCAACCTCAGTATACAGTAGTACAGACTGGTGTTTATCATGCAGTGCTGTTCAATAATTTTGGATGTAGCCAGGCTACTGCAGATCAGTCCCTCGCTGTATATCCCAAGCCGGTAGCAGGTTTTACGATCAATACTTTGCAGCAGTGCTTTAGCGGCAACCAATTTAATTTTACAAATACCAGTACTGTAGCTTCCGGTAATCCACTGCTATACAACTGGCAGTTTGGAGACGCTTCAATTGCCAATACCGGTGATGCAATCCATGCGTATACATTGCCCGGAACTTATCCTGTAAAAATGATCGTTACAGCAGATGGTGGTTGTACAGACAGCAGCACTGTAAATGTAACGGTGTATCCAAGCCCTGATACAAGCGTCACCTTAACCGGCAGTCTTTCTTATTGTGCAGGAGCCGGTCAAACGATTTTAAAAGTAAACCCAGCCGCAAGTATTCAATGGTATAAAGATAATGTAGCAATAGCAGGAGCCAATCAAACGCAATATACCGTTACCCAATCCGGAGCATATTATGCATTGATCAAGAGCAGTGACAATTGTTCGCTTGCTTCGGCCGTCCGGCAAATAACTATTTATCCAAAACCTGTAGCAGGTTTTAATGTTAATACGGCCAACCAATGTTTTACAGGCAACCAGTTTAATTTTACCAATACAAGTACACTTTCATCAGGTAATCCATTATTGTATAGTTGGGATCTTGGTGATGCAGGAACTGCTGCTACAGGTGATGTAACCCATAACTATCTTCAGCCAGGACTTTATAATGTAAAATTATTGGTAACGGGAGATGGAGGTTGTGTAGACAGCAGCAAAATGAACGTCACAGTTTATCCCAATCCGGATACCAGCCTGACGTTGACCGGTAGTGCTTCTTATTGTGAAGGTAACGGACAATCGATCATAAAAGTAAATCCTGCTGCAACCATTCAATGGTATAAAGACAATGCAATCATTGCCGGCGCTGTACAGCCCCAATACAATGTTACGCAGACAGGAAGTTATAATGCAGTTATTACAACCAGCAACGGATGTACTTTGCCAACTTCTGCAAAACAGATCACTATTTATGCGCAGCCAAAAGCAGGGTTTACCGTAAACAATGCCAATCAGTGTTTCACCGGTCATCAGTTTGTATTTACCAATACAAGTATTATTTCTTCAGGTACTATGCAGTATCACTGGGATCTGGGCGATGGCACTGTTTCAACAACTGCCGATGTTACGCACACTTATTCAGGGCCTGGAGTATATATTGTAAAAATGCTGGTGAACTCAGCCGGTGGCTGCGCGGACAGCAGCAGTATGACGCTGAATGTATATGCAAATCCTGCAGCAGCTTTTACGGTTCAGTCTGCATGTGTAAATCTGCAGGTGCCGATTACCAATCAAACCATTAATAACAGCAATTCGACTGTCAATTATTTGTGGGATTTCGGCAATGGCCAGACTTCAACTGCATTTAATCCGGTATATGCATATCCTGCTCCGGGAAGTTATAATTTAAAACTTACGGTAAGTACAGTACAATGTCCATTTGCTACCAATGCTAAATTAGAAGTGGTAGCTATCGGTGACCCGCAGCCGGGAGTTGTTTACCAGGTACAAAATGCAATATTAAATTTCCCACTGATATTGCAGGCAAGAAATTTTGGTGGAACTGTTACCTGGAGTCCGGGTATCAATCTCGACAGGGCTGATATTTATAAACCAACCTTCAGAGGTTTTAATGATCAGCTTTATACAATTGCTATAAAAGATCCGATTGGTTGCGTAACAGTGGATACACAATTTGTAAAGACTTACAAAAAGATAGACATCTTTGTGCCGAACGTATTTACGCCGGGCAATGATGGTAAAAATGATCTCCTCCGTCCTTTGCTGATGAGTTTCAAAGAAGTTCATTATTTCAGAATATTCAACCGCTGGGGCCAGCTTTTATTTGAAATGAAAAGCGACCGGCCAGGATGGGATGGTACTGTTAAAGGAATTCCGCAGGATGCACAAACAGTTGTATGGATGATTGAAGCAGTGGATGTGGATGGTATTGTACATCAGAAACAAGGCACTACTTTGCTTATGAGATGATGTGTAGTAGATTGTAAGATTCATCAAAAATATTTATACCCGCAGATGGGTCTCTCATCTGCGGCAGGTTGTCTCACCCTATCAAGTTTGCCGATGCATTTTTTTTATCAAAAAAAACAGCTGTTCCGGTTCTTCATTTTACTGTTTTTATCAACAGCTACCGGCAATATTGTACAGGCTCAATGTTTTCCCAATATCGATTTTGAAAGCGGAGATTTTACGGGCTGGAAATGTTTTACCGGCAGGGCAGATTCAGCAATTAACTGGATACAGACCCTCCCGATTTACGGACGTCATACAATGCTCAGTACATTTCCAGGTAATGGTATGGATCCTTATGGTGGATTTCCTCAAAATTGTCCGGATGGCAGCGGACATTCAGTAAAGTTGGGTAACGCTGAAGCAGATCACCAGGCTGAAAAAATAACCTACACTTTTACCATTCCTCCGGCTCAGAATAATTTTATACTGACTTACTATTATGCGATGGTATTACAGGATTCAACAGCCCATGCCAACAGATCTAAATCTAAATTCACTGCAGAAGTACTTGATATGTCTACCGGTGGAAGCCTTGTTTACTGCGCATCATTCTCACTTAATTCAGGTGTTAATCTTCCGGGCATGCAGGTAATGATTAACAGTGAAGCGGGCAATGAAGTCAGGTACAAGGATTGGTCGGCTGTATCTGTGGACTTAAGTGGAAAGGCGGGGAAGACTTTTGAGTTAAGTTTTTTTACGCAGGATTGTAATCATCCACGACCTGTTGAACCGGATGGCCTGGAGCATTTCGGATACGCATATGTAGATGTGAGTACAAATTGCAGCAATACTTTTCCGGGAGCCGCTTATTGTCCATTGGACACAGCGGTATATATTACAGGCCCCTGGGGTTTTCAAACATACAAATGGTACAACAGTAATTTCACACAGCTTTTAGGCACGCAACAAATACTGCATTTAAATCCACCGCCTCCGGCAAATACACAGGTGGCGGTAGTTGTTACACCGTTTCTGCATTCGGGATGCATTGATACGTTTTATGCTAATCTCCGCGATACGCTTACAGTCAATGCCGATGCAGGCCGCGACACATTTGTATGTAATAACGGACATCTGAGAATAGGAGGGCTGCCAAAAGAAGGGATCATTTATAAATGGGAACCGGCAATAGGTTTAAGTAATACGAATGTCTCCAGTCCATTTGCTTTTCCATTGGTTGATACCCGTTACATTCTTACCGCAACTTCCATAGCAGGAGGCTGTGAAGCAAAAGATACGATCCTGGTAAAATCACTTTTTATCGATAACTGGATTCATTTAGCTGGTGCCGAAGTGAACTGTATTACGGCAGCTAACAATTACCCGGTGTTGTCAACCAATCCTGCACTCGGTATCCAATGGTTTAAAGATAATATTGCTATTTCAGGGGCAACGCAACCAAACTATACAGCAACACAAACAGGACTTTATTTTGCACAGGTAACGGGCAGCAATGGCTGCAGTTTGCCAACGCCTTCCAAAGCGGTCGGTGTTTTTCCACAACCCATTGCTTCGTTTACTGTCAATAATCCAGATCAATGTTTCAACGGGCAGAACTTTATCTTTACAGGCACTACTGCAGTAATGAATGGTACGCTGGATTACAAATGGGATTTGGGTGATGGTAAATCTGCTACTACTGCAAATGTTATTCATGCTTATGCAAATCCCGGGATTTACAAAGTAAAAATGCTGGTGAGTTCTACAGGTGGATGGTGTTCAGACAGTATCATTAAAACCATAAATGTTTATGCAACGCCGGTACCTGAATTCAAAGTACAACCGATATGTGTGAACCTGCAATTACCATTAAGCAATCAAACAGTAAACATCAGCAATTCAACACCTAACTATTTATGGGATTTTGGCAATGGACAAACTTCCATTCTTTATAATCCTGTTCAGACTTATTCCATTCCCGGAACCTATACCATTAAATTATCGGTGAGCACAATACAATGTCCATCTTTTGTAAATATCAAGCAGCAGGATGTGGTGATTGATGCAGCGAGGCCTGGTGTTACTTATGCAATCCGGAATGCAATATTGAATTTTCCTGAGAAACTGCAGGCAAGAAATTTTGGAGGATCCGTATTATGGAATCCTTCAATTAATCTTGATAATCCCAAAATTTACACACCGGATTTCCGTGGCTTTACTGATCAGCAATATACCATAACTTTAAAAACGCAAAGCAATTGCCTGACGGTAGATACCCAACTGGTAAGGACCTATAAAAAGATCGGAATTTATGTTCCCAATGTTTTCCGGCCAAACAGCGGAGGACCGAATGAACTACTGCGCCCGTTGCTGATGAGTTTTAAAGAAGTACATTATTTCAGAATTTATAACCGATGGGGACACATGTTATTTGAAATGAAAAATGACCGGCCGGGTTGGGACGGTACCGTAAAAGGAATTCCACAGGAAATGCAGACGGTCATCTGGATGCTTGAAGCCGTAGATGTTGACGGCATTGTTCATCGGGACCGGGGAACCACAATATTAATGCGATAAAAAGTTACAAGATCTGCAATGCATGGTTTTGATTATATAAAAAAACGCATTTTTCGTATTGCCATTTTGCTGTTCTTATCAACAGGATGTTTAAGTATTGCGCAGGCTCAATGTTTTCCCAATATGGATTTTGAAACCGGAGATTTTACGGGCTGGAAATGTTATACTGCCAAGGCAGCAAATATCATCAATAATTGGGTATTGGGTCCGCCCACTTATGGACGTCATACCATGCGCAGCACTTTCCCCGGAGATGGAGTAGATGCGTATGGAGGTTTTTCGCAGAATTGTCCTGACGGCAGTGGACATTCTGTAAGGCTTGGCAATTCCGAAGCTACAAATGACGCAGAAAAAATAACTTATACTTTCACTATTCCTGCAGGTCAGAATCATTTTATACTGACTTACTACTATGCGATGGTACTTCAGGATTATGTAGATCATTCACCAGAATCAAAATCGAGGTTCAGTGCGGAAATACTGGATGTTGCCACAGGCGGCAGCCTGGTGTATTGTGCATCTGTTTCTCTAAATTCCGGTCTTAATCTACCAGGTTTCCAGGTAATGAACAACAGTGAATCAGGGAATGAAATCAAGTATAAAGATTGGTCTGCTGTGTCAGTAGATCTCAGTAATAAAGCGGGTAAAACATTTGAGTTCAGTTTTATTACACAGGATTGCGGTGGAGGTGAAGACCGGCCCCGTCATTTCGGTTATGCTTATGTAGATGTGAGCACGAGTTGCAGCAACAGCTTTCCGGGAGCGGCTTATTGTCCTAATGACACAGCAGTATATGTTACCGGCCCCTGGGGTTTTCAAACATACAAATGGTACAACAGTAATTTCACGCAGTTACTGGGTACGCAACAGGTATTGCATCTTAACCCGCCACCGCCTCCAGGTACCCGGGTTGCCGTTGCCGTTACACCTTATTTTCTTTCAGGATGCCGGGATACTTTTTATGCAGATCTGGTAGATACATTACATGTTACTGTTGATGCCGGCCGCGACACATTTGTATGTAACAATGGTCATGTGCGGATAGGAGGTCCGCCCAAAGAAGGGGTGATCTATAAATGGGAACCTGCTACAGGTTTAAGCAATCCAAATGTTTCCAGTCCGTATGCTTTTCCCTTGATTGATACAAGATATATTGTTACTGCAACTTCCATAGCCGGGGGCTGTGAAGCAAAAGATACGATTGATGTCCGGACACTTTTCATAGATAACTGGATTCACCTGGCTGGCGCCGAAGTGAACTGTATTACGTCAGCTAATAATTACCCGGTGTTGTCAACCAATCCTGCACTCGGTATCCAATGGTTTAAAGATA
>JBDUCW010000002.1:0-85197 GCA_040003235.1 Ferruginibacter sp.
AGATGGATTGGGGTGAGGTTTTGCCACGAATAGAACGAATAAGCACGAATGATTTATTTAAACTGAAATTGAAAATAAAAAAAACCTCTTCCCGATGAATATCGTAAAAGATGGATTGGGGTGAGGTTTTGCCACGAATAGAACGAATAAGCACGAATGATTTGTTTAAACTCAATTTGAAAACAAAACAAACTCCCCTCTCCCTTTTGGAGAGGGGCTGGGGGTGAGGTTCACAACGTAAAACTTATAACGTACAACTTACAACTTATCCTTTTCTTTGCATCTTTATGAACCTGCTTCAGTCATTTCAACAATATATAAAAGACCAGAGTCTTTTCCAGTCAAAAGACAGGCTGCTGCTAGCTGTAAGCGGTGGCGTGGATTCTGTTGTGTTGACTGAACTTTGCAAACAATCAGGTTATGATTTTGAAATTGCCCATTGCAATTTTCAATTGCGTGGAAAGGAAAGTGACCGGGATGAAAATTTTGTAAAAAATCTTGCGAAAAAATATAATGCCCCTTTTCATTTAAAAAATTTTGATACAATTACAGAAGCAAAAAATAAAAAACTTTCCATCGAAACAACTGCCCGCGATTTAAGGTATGAGTGGTTTAACGAATTAACCTCGGATAACTCAACACTCAACACACAACCCCCAACACATATCCTTACTGCCCATCATGCCAATGACAGCATCGAAACCCTGCTGATGAATTTCTTTCGCGGAACGGGTATCAAAGGTCTGCATGGTATACTGCCAAAACAGGGCAGGATTATCAGGCCACTGCTCTTTGCAAAAAAAACGCAACTGGAATTATTTGCCCGGGAAAATAATCTCGTTTATGTTTCGGATCATACCAATAGTGAAAACGAATACACCCGCAATTATTTCCGCAACGAACTCATACCGGCAATTCAGAAAATATTTCCGCAGGCAGAAGACAACCTGTTGAACAATCTTCAACGCTTCAACGAAATTGAAATACTATATGAGCAATCCATCGCATTGCATAAAAAGAAATTGCTGGAGGCCAAAGGCCATGATCTTCATATCCCGGTAATGAAATTATTAAAAGCAACTCCGCTTCATGCAATCATGTACAGCATTATCAGGGATTTTAATTTCACAGCACATCAAACTGAAGAAGCCATTGCTTTATTAAAAAGTGATTCGGGAAAATATATAGTTTCATCTACGCACAGAATCCTCAAAAACCGCGGCTGGCTGATCATTTCAGCATTGCAGCAGACAGAGCAACAACTGATATTAATAGAAAAAGATGATCAGGAAATTTCTTTCAGCGGAGGAAATTTGCAGATCAGACAATTGAAAACAGCGGACTGGAAATTACAAACAGAAAATACAATTGCTTCACTCAACATGGATTCAATTCAATTCCCGTTAATTTTAAGGAAATGGAAACAGGGCGATTATTTTTATCCGCTCGGTATGAAAAAGAAAAAAAAACTGAGTCGTTTTTTTATTGATCAGAAGCTTTCCCTGACAGAAAAAGAAAATACCTGGTTGCTGGAAAATGATAAAAAGATTATCTGGATCATCGGCATGCGCATCGATGATCGTTTTAAAGTGACTGCTTCAACAAAAAATATTCTGAAGATCAGTTTAAAAAAGAAGGATGCATGAGTTTATCAATAAATGATTTGAAAAGATCCGGATTTAATAAAGCAGTAAAAGCAAATCCGTAAATAGCACCCCACATGTGTGCATTATGCCCGATATTATCCCGTCCGCGTTTGCTCATATAAGCGCAATAAAATAAATACAGCACCGCAAAAATAATATTAGGAATAGCAATGACTCCAAAGATCGCAACGCCTTTTGCCCAGGGATCAAGAATCAATGTAGAAAAAATAATAGCGGAAACTGCACCGGATGCGCCCAATGCCGCATAACGCGGATTGTGTTTGTTTTTTATAAAATCAAAAAGGGAAGAAGCCACCAATGCCGAAACATATAAAATGATGTATTCTGTTTTACTGAATAATAAATATTCGGCAGCCTTACCAAATGAATATAAAGTAAACATGTTAAAGAACAAGTGGATATAATCTGCATGGATCAACCCATGACTGAAGAAACGGTAATACTGCGAGGGAGATGTCATCGCATACGGATAGAACAAACAATTATTCTTCAGCTCTTCGTTGTTAAAAGCAACAAGTGAAACGAGTACTGTGATTGCGAGTATCGTATAGGTTACCGGGAAAAGAGATAATTGATCCATAGTGTACAAAAATAATTTAATAAATTAACTGTGGTGATATTTTTCATTCCTTAAAATACTGCAGGCCCTGTAAACCTGTTCGGCAAGTATCAGCCGCACCAGTTGATGCGGGAAAACCAATTGAGAGAGGCTCCATTTATAATTGGCACGTTTTAAAATGATATCATCTACGCCGAATGCGCCACCGATCAAAAAAATAAGCTGCTTCGTGCTTTCATTGGCCCGTGCCTGGATAAAATCAGCCAGCCCCGTACTGGATAATTGTTTGCCGGTCTCTTCCAGTACAACGAGGTAATCCTCTTTTTTCAATAAGCCGATAATTACCTCCGCTTCTTTTTTCATAAGATCCGTTTCACTGAGTGCAGCGGCATTTTTTGGACCGGGTATGATCAGCCATTCCAGGTTGAAATAATTTGTAATGCGTTTGCTGAAAAGGTCAATGCCTTCCTTTACATAAGGTTCATTTGGTTTGCCCACAGACCAGAACTGAATTTTCATTCCTTAAAAATAAACCTTAGAACGCTGATCACGCTGATTTGGTTGATTTTTATGATCTTTTTTTTGAAAGTATGAATTCTTTAAAAAATTAAATGGATACATTCGGTAACAGAACGGTAAAAATATTTGTGTATCCCGTAATCAGAAATCTCTGCGCTCCGGGATACTACAGGATACCATGCTGAATAATATATCATAAAATGCATACAATATAAATTGCCATCATGAAATTAAACTCCGCAGTCTTGCTGTTTGTGTTACTGCTGCACGCTTCCGTTATTACAGCACAATCATCTCCCAAAAAGAAACTGGTATTGAAAGTGATGCAGCTTGCCAATAGTTATTTCATGAATAAATGGCCCGATACACAGAAAGAAATTTTTGTTCCGGCTAAAAACCGGAGCTGGCCCAGCCATATCTGGACGCGGTCTGTTTATTACGAAGGCCTGATGGCATTGTACAGTATCGACAAAAATAAAACCTATTATGACTATGCCGTTGACTGGGCTGCCAATCATAAATGGTCGTTGCGCAATGGCATTATTAACAAAAATGCAGATGATCAGTGTTGCGGACAAACTTATATAGACTTATATCTTATTGATAAAAAAGAAGAACGCATTAAAGACATCAAAGCAAGTATTGACCTGGTGGTAAAAAGCGACCGCAAAGATGACTGGTGGTGGGTTGATGCATTACAGATGGCAATGCCGGTATATGCCAGACTAACGGTACTTTACAACGACAGTTCTTATTCCCGGAAAATGTATGAAATGTATAGTTATACCAAACATAATTTTGGTGGCAACGGATTGTACAATCAACAGGAACATTTGTGGTGGCGCGACAAGGATTTTGTTCCGCCTTATAAAGAACCGAATGGTGAGAACTGTTACTGGAGCCGCGGGAATGGTTGGGTAGTAGCAGCATTGGTGCGCACATTACAACAGCTTCCAAAAAATGATGCACACTATAATGAGTATCTGCAGGATTATAAAGACATGTGCAATGCATTGCTTCCACTGCAGCGCAGCGATGGCTTCTGGAATGTAAGCCTGCATGATTCTACACATTTTGGTGGAATGGAACTCACCGGCACTTCATTGTTTACTTACGGATTTGCTTACGGCATCAATAATGGGTTGCTGGATAAAAAATTATTTCGGCCTGCTGTTATAAAAGCATGGAACGGACTTGCAAAAAACTGTATTCATCCCGATGGTAAACTGGGTTATGTACAAGGCACCGGCAAAGAACCCAAAGAAAGCCAGCCTGTTGGTTATGATATCACACCTGACTTTGAAGATTTTTCACTGGGTTGTTTATTACTTGCGGGAAGTGAAGTGTATAAATTAAAATAGGTTATTACACAGATTTTTAAAGATTACACAGACAGGAATATCGGTATACGAATTATTATTATTCTGTAACGATTTTTCAGTTGTAAATGAACTTTTTCTTAATCCGTGTAATTGTTTTTAAAATCTGTGCAATAAAATAAATCGTTCTCACCAGGTATTGAAATAAAATAAACATTATGAAACGCGTTGCTTTTAAAATGAAATTATTTCCGGGCATGGAAACTGAATATAAAAAAAGACATGATGCACTGTGGCCGGAACTGGCTTCACTGCTTGCTACAACGGGCATCAGTAACTACTCAATATTCCTTGATGCGGAAACAAATATTTTATTCGGCGTAATGAATGTTAATGATGAGCTGGCATTGAATGATTTGCCGGGTCACCCTGTAATGCAGCGCTGGTGGAAGTTTATGAAAGATATCATGGAAAGCAATCCGGATAATTCACCAGTGAGCAGCGCGCTGGAAGAAGTGTTTTTTATGGCCTAAAAAAGTATCGGGTGATAAGTTATAAGTAATAAGCAAACGATTCAGAGCCAGATGAAATCTTCTTTCTTTACTTACGACTTATCGCATATAACTTACAACTTTCAGTATAGAGCAGGATAGTCAGCATTTAAAAGCTTTCTAATTTAGATCAGGTAAAAAAAAACTTCTTCTAAACAAAACGACTGCCATCATGAAAAAAAGATCACGCATTTTGCGGAGCCTTATCTGCGTTCCGCTGCTTCTATTGGGCTTCTTTCCGCTGCAATCCTTCGCCCAGAAAAATTCGGTTACCGGCAAAATCACAGATGAAAATGGTAAGCCACTGGCTGACGTAAGCATTGTGATAAAGGGAACTTCGCAGGGTGTAGTTTCCAGAAACGATGGAACATTTACCATTAACGCCGCTAATAAATCTGTATTGATTGTAAGTGCTGTTAATTATGTTACGCAGGAAGTAACAGTAGGTAACGGTCCGGTTAATATCAGCCTCAAAGCTATCAACAGTGCTTTAGATGAAGTAGTGGTGATCGGTTATGGTTCACAAAAGAAAGGCAATGTATCATTCGCCGTCAGTAAATTAAAGAATGAAAATTTTGATGAAAGAGCTATCACCCGCGTAGACCAGGCATTGGTAGGTCAATTGGCTGGTGTTACTGTAAAACAGAATACCGGTATACCAGGCAAGGCCTTTAGTATCCAGGTTCGCGGTTCGGGTTCTATCAGTGGTGGTAACGAGCCTTTGTATGTAATCGATGGATTCCCGTTGACAACAAACTCCAGCAATAATACGAATGGTAGTTTTTCAAATGGCAATCCTTTGGATAATATCAACCCAAATGATATAGAATCTATTGAAGTATTGAAAGATGCAGCTGCAGCTGCGATCTACGGTTCACGGGCCTCCAATGGTGTGGTGCTGATCACTACCAAACGGGGTCAGACAGGAAAACCAAAACTTTCATTCAATGCTTATACTGGTTATAACCAGGCTGCTAAAAAATTAGAGATGATGAATGGTCAGCAATGGATTGACCAGGCTACCGAAGTAATCAATGCGCAATACGTTGCAAAATACGGAGGACTTGGTGCAACTGCAAATGATGACCGTGCTACACGTTTGCTCCGCACCGGTGGAGTAGTAGATCCCAATACCATTCTTGATCCACGTTGGGCAATGCCAGGCCATCCGGGTTTGGAATTTGTAGACTGGCAGGATGTAATAGAACGCAAAGGCCTGATGACTAATTATGAAATGTCGGCAGCCGGCGGAACGGATGCAGTGAAATATTTTATCTCAGGAAACTATGCAAATCAGGATGGTGTTGTGCTCAACACGGGGTATAAAATATATTCTATCCGCGCAAATGTAGAGATCAATGCGTCGAAGAGATTTAAATTAGGATTGAATGTTGCACCTTCTTACTCCATTACACAGGATCCTGGTGTAGATGGAAAAGATGCGATCTTTCACCAGGCATTAAGTTTTGCACCGGTACAGGAAGATACCATGGGCCTCTATCCTAATACAGCACAAAACGGGCAATACGTTTACAGCAGTACAACCAATTCACCGCTTGGTAAATTAGTTTACAACAAAGGTATTACCAAACGTTACCGCACACTGGGTACTATATACGGAGAATATCAAATTGCGAAAGGATTGAATTTCAGAAGCTCCATCAACCTTGACAATACCGACAATAATGCCAGTACTTATGTCTCTTATCTTACCGGCACCACCCAGGCCGGAAGAACTTTTACCGGATCTAATAACCTGCTTGCCGGAACTTCCGGTACGTACAATAGTTTCAGAAGGCAGACTTTTGTAAATGAGAATACGCTGAACTTTACCAAAAATTTTGACAGGTATCATAGTAACCTGAGTTTGCTGGCGGGTTACTCTTATAATTTCGATCGTGTAGACAGAGTTACCATGAGTTCGAATGGTGGATTTACCAGCGCAGTTATACAGACATTGAACGCAGCCGCTGCGGTTACGGGGAATACAACTTCCAGCCAGAGCGTATTATTATCTTATTTCAGCCGTTTACAATATGGTTATAAAGACAAGTACTTTCTGTTGGCAAGCGTACGTCGCGATGGAACTTCAAGAGCAGGCAAAAATAATCAATTCGCTACGTTTCCCGCAGCATCACTGGCATGGAGAATCAGTCAGGAAGATTTTATGAAATCAATCCGTTTATTCAGTGATCTGAAAATAAGGGTTTCTTACGGTGCAAACGGAAATATTCCAACCGGTGATTATGGAAGTATTGCTACATTAGGTTCTTTTGGATATCCTTATGGAACTACACCCGCAGCCGGTATAGGACAGGCTCCGAATGTATTGGCAAATCCTGATCTGAAATGGGAAAAATCAAAAACATATGATATAGGGTTGGATTTCGGAATTTTGAAAAACCGCATCACGGGTTCATTTGACTATTACAATAAATTAAACACTGATCTTTTATTAAATGTTCAGGTTCCTGAAATAACAGGATTTCAAACTTACCTGAACAATATCGGTTCCGTAAGAAATATCGGGCAGGAACTTGAGATCACTTCTCATAACCTCATCGGTAAATTGCAATGGAATACTTCAGTAACAGTTGCGCACAACAGGAATAAAATTGTTGCGTTGGCTCCGGGTCAAACTCAGATTATTGTTCCCAACGGTTTTACAGTGACTGATCAGATTTTGCGTGTAGGAGAAGCGTTGAACAGTATTTACGTATTGAAAGTTACCGGCCTTTTAACTGCAGCAGATATTGCTAATCATGTTCCGGTTTATGCCAGCGGCGAAGCGCCCGGCGATTTCAAATTCCAGGATATCAATGGCGACGGTGTTATTACAGAAGCAGACAAGCAGATCGTTGGTCATCCAAATCCTGACTATACTTATGGTATGACCAATACGGTACGTTATAAAGGGTTTGATCTGAGCGTACTGGTGCAGGGACAATCTGGTGCATCCATTTATTCCCAACTTGGCAGAGCCATATCACGTCCAGGCCAGGGAAGATCGGATAATCATCCGGCAGATTATGTAAACAGGTGGTATTCTGAAAGCAATCCGGGCAATGGCAGATTTGGCAAAGCTTATGCAACTTATAATAACCCGATCACTTCTGCTACAGATTGGTTATACCCGTCGGATTATATCCGCGTAAGAGATATTACTATTGGTTGCAATCTTAAAGATCAGTTTAAAATGCCCTTTCTTCAATCTGCAAGGGTTTACTTTACGCTGGAAAACTTTTTTGGCCATGATAAATATACCAATGGCTTAAATCCTGAAGCAGCCAACACGTCGGCGGGTTCCAACGGGGCCTATCCTGAAGCAACTGATTATGGTGGCATGCCGTTGTCAAAATCATTGATCTTTGGATTAAATATTTCTTTTTAATTATTCTAATTTTAAAAAAATGAAAAAAATATCTTTTATATTAACTTTAGCTGCGATGATATTTTTATCATCCTGCAAAAAAGATTTAAACCAGTTGCCCATTTCGTCGGCAACTACTGAAACTTTTTATAAACAGCCGAATGATTTTATCCAGGGAACCAATGCAATTTACAATTCGTTGAGAGGTTATCCTGACAGGCTGCTTTTTCTTTCTGAAGTAAGATCAGATAATATATATCCTACCAATGATGTAGGCCGTGATCCGGATCCTATTAATAATTTTTCTTTAGGTATTACCTCAAACACTTATGTTGAAGAGGCATGGAACGCTGATTATTCCGGTATATTTAAAGCAAATACTGTTCTTGACCAGATCGCAAAAAATGGGAGTTACATTGGTAACGCCGCACTCGCAACAAGATTAACGGCAGAGGCAAGATTTCTCCGTGCTTTTTATTATTTCGATCTTGTGAAATATTATGGAAAAATACCTGTCACTGATAAACCAGTTTCAGCAGTGCAGGCTGTTGGGATCGGCCGCAGTTCTGTTGCAGACGTCTATGCATTCATCATTCCTGATCTGCAATTTGCTGTTGCAAATCTTCCATTGAATTATACCGGTGCCTTTCCATCCTACGCAGCAACAGATGTGGGCCGTGCCACAAAATTTGCAGCAGAGGCAATTTTGGCGCAGGTTTATATGACACGTTCAGGACCAACCTATGGTATTGAAGGGCCCGGCCTCGGATTGAGCGAATGGTCGCTGGCATTGCCTTTACTGCAGGATATTATTACTAATGGAGGGTTTGTATTTAACCCATCGTTCACAAGCATCTTTTCATATACCAATCAAAGTCCCACTACTAACAAAGAAGCGGTATTTGATATCATGTACCTTACTGGTCTCAGTCCGGTCCTTGGTGCAACATTTCCATGGCAGCTTGTACCCAATGGTTATTTTTCTTTTTTCAGTGCTAACACTCCTGCAAACGGTGCGCTCGGCATACCGTCTGTGTCAAATAATCTGTTCAACAGTTTTGCGGCTACTGATCTCCGCAAATCACCAACCTTTCATACAACGCCTTATACAAATCTCGGTACACTTGACCTGCATCCTTTTTACAGGAAATATTTAGATACTACCAAAATTCCAACCAGCCGTTTTGACTGGCCGATTAATTTTATTGCTGTCAGGTATACAGATATTCTCTTGCTGAAAGCAGAATGCGTATTGCGTGGAGCTCCAGGTTCGCAAATTATAGACGTTGACGCAGTAGTAAATCAGGTAAGAACAAGAGCAGGATTACCCGCACTTACAAATGTTACGCTCGCTCAATTATTTGATGAACGCAGAAAAGAATTTGCAAGTGAAGGGTCTAGATGGTTTGACCTGCAACGCAGTGGCAGTCTTATCACCATAATGAATGCATTTGAAGCAAGTGAAGATGTGACTATCCACAAAATGAGTCCGGTGGTATCGAATTTCATTATTTATCCTGTTCCGCAAACACAACTTGATGCAGCACCAGGACTTTACGGACAGAATCCAGGTTACTAAAAAAAATGATGAACAGAAAAGAATTCATCAGTAAATTTTCAATATTGTCTGCCGGAGCCTGCATGCCTTCATTGGTTGCAGGCTTCTCTTTTTCTGATGAATCCGCTTTTGCAAAACATCTCAAACCGATCGGGCGCATATTGGAAATGGAAGGTTATTATGTCTGGTGCAACAGTCCCATTGAAGCAGATGATGGAAAGATCCATGTTTTCTTTTCAAGATGGGATGCAAAAAAAGGAATGGGCGGATGGATTAAAGGAAGCGAGATCGCACATGCAGTTGCTGATTCACCGGAAGGCCCTTATACTTTTCTTGAAACAGTCCTTGCTCCGCGTGAAGGATATTTTGATTCTACTACCTGTCACAATCCGCTGATAAAAAAAGTGGATGGAAAATATTGTTTATTTTATATGGGCAATTCCAATGGTAAAACAAATACCAAACGCATCGGTCTTGCGATCGCTGAAACACTGGATGGGCCTTGGATCAGAAGGGATACGCCTTTACTGGAAGCTGGTGATACCGGTGCATGGGACGATCATTGCACGACCAATCCTGCATTCATAAAAAATAAAGAAGAGTACTGGTTGTATTACAAATCGTGGAATACAAAAGATTATGAAACGTCTACCGATCCATTAATAAAAGGAAACAGAAAATACGGGCTTGCCATTTCAAAAAATCTGGAAGGCCCCTATATAAAATATGCAGGTAATCCCGTGATAGATTTTTCAGGCAAAGGCAATAACCGCCAGTTTGAAGATGCATTTGTGTGGCATGAGAATAACAGGTTCAATATTATCGCAAGAGACATGGGCATTTACAATCATGAAGATGGATTGATCATGCAATCAAAAAAAGGTATTCACTGGAGCGAACCGAAGATCGCATACTATGCCGCAGATAAATATATTCAGCAACCGCCTCCGCCAGCTTATTTAAAAAAATATGGACGCTTTGAAAGACCGCAACTTTTATTGAAGGATGGAAAACCTGCTTATCTTTTCACTACTTCGCAGGGCGGAAAATACATGACCGCATCTCCGTTCATTTTTAAAATAACTTAAAGTAATTGATAATTGAATAATTGATAATGGATAATTTTTTCAATTCCCGGCACTGATTCTCTTCTGGGGTATTTAAATTCAATAATTATTGTTTGAATAAATGTATGAAGTCAGCACAACAAAAAATACGCTGCTGTTTTTTCTTAATGCAATGCATACTTGTGTTTGCTGACGCCCAGTCTTTTAAATTCGATTTTGGTTCCGGGCAGGCAGCAAAAGGTTTTATAAAAATTACGCCTGATACGAAGTTCAATTATCAGACAGGATATGGGTTCAGTAATGGTTCTGTTGTTGAATCTATCCGGAGAAACGGTCGTAACGAACTCAAGAATGATTTTATTACTTCATCGAAACCATTTTATTTTTCTGTAAAACTTGCAGAAGGAAATTATGATGTCAGCGTAACATTGGGTGATGTCGCAGGAACTTCTGCTACTACTGTCCGGGCCGAATGCAGAAGATTGTTTTTACAAAATATCCAGACTAAAAAAGGAAGCATCGTCACAAAAAAATTCACCGTTCACGTGAGAGACAGTCTTATAAGAGACAGCAGTGGCAATGTAATCAGCAATGTAAAATTAAAACCGCGTGAAATAACTTTCCTGCATTGGGATAATTTATTGACGATTGAATTCAACGATTCGGCTGCAAAAGTTTGTGCATTGGAAATTACAGCCGATAAAACAGCAACCAGCATTTTCCTTGCTGGCAATTCAACCGTGGTAGATCAGGACCGTGAACCATGGGCTGCATGGGGACAAATGTTTCCTGCTTTCTTTCAGGATAAAAAAATCTGCATTGCCAATTATGCAGAATCCGGTGAAACGTTGAAAGCATTCAAAGGAGAACGGCGCCTGCAAAAATTATGGAGCATGGCAAAACCCGGTGATTATATTTTTATTGAGTTTGCCCACAATGATCAGAAGCCCGGTTCAACACATCTCGATCCATTCACGACTTATAAATCAACTTTAAAAGAATGGATCAGCGAAGCACAAAAAAGAAAAATGATCCCCGTACTCGTTACTTCCATGCACCGCAGAAATTTTGATTCATCCGGTCATATCAATAATACGCTCGGTGATTATCCTGAGGCCATGCGGCAGACAGCGAAAGAAGAAAATGTTGAACTGATCGATCTGAATGCAATGAGCAAAATATTGTACGAAGCATGGGGACCTGAAACATCCATCAAAGCATTTGTACATTACCCTGCCAATACTTTTCCAAACCAGGAAAAAGAATTGAAAGATGATACGCATTTCAATCCTTATGGTGCTTATGAACTGGCAAGATGCATTGTTCATGCAATTCAGCAAAGTAAATTGCCCATTAAAAAATTCTTAAAAAATGATATTCCTGTTTTTAATCCGGCGCATCCCGATAAGATTGAAAACTGGTATTGGCCTGCGAGTCCGCTCACTGCATCAGTTAAACCAGATGGCAACTGATGAAAACAATATGAGATGAAAATTAAAATGTTCAGATATTATCTTTCTGCCTGCACTGTTTTTTTTATGATCAGTGCTCAGGCTAATAATATATTTTATAACATCCGCGACTTCGGCGCAACCGGTAATGGCATCAGTCTGGATACCAAAGCAATCAATGATGCTATTAATGCTGCATCAATGGCCGGCGGTGGAACTGTATTTTTTCCAGCAGGTAATTATAAATGTTTTTCCATTCACCTGAAAAATAATATTTCATTATTCCTGGATGCCGGTTGTGTAATAACAGCAGCTGATTCTTCGGCAGGCCGCCACTATGATGAGGCTGAGCCAAATGCTTTTGATCACTACCAGGATTATGGGCACAGTCATTTTCACAACAGTCTTATCTGGGGCGATAGTCTGCAGAATATTTCCATCAGCGGAAGCGGTATCATCAATGGCATTGGGTTAAGCAGGAATGCTTCTGCAAAAAGGCCGTGGGGAAATAAAGCGATCAGTTTACGTTTATGCAGGAATGTGACGTTACAGAATTTTACGATACTTAACGGTGGGCATTTTGCTATTCTGGCAACAGGTGTTGACAATCTTACCATCGATAATTTAATAATGGATACGAACCGCGATGGTATGGACATCGATTGCTGCATGAATGTACATATTTCTAATTGTACTGTTAACGCGCCATGGGATGATGCCATTTGTCTCAAGAGTTCTTATGCACTGGGCTATTTAAGGCCAACACAAAATGTAACGATCAGTAATTGCCAGGTGAGTGGTTATGATCTTGGAACATTGTATAACGGTACTTACCAACGCAAAGAATGGAATAGAGTTCCGGATAAAATGGGGCCGACCGGAAGAATAAAATTCGGAACAGAATCAAATGGAGGGTTTAAAAATATAACCATCAGCAATTGTGTTTTTGAATATTGTCGTGGACTGGCACTCGAAACTGTTGACGGGGCCTTACTTGAAGATGTAAGTATCAGCAATATCACAATGCGTGATATTGTAAACGCGCCGATCTTTATCAGATTGGGCGCAAGAATGCGTTCACCCGACTCCACTTCGTCAACAGCAACATTGCAACGGGTTATGCTCAGCAATTTCATTGTGTACAATGCTGATTCGCGTTACTCGAGCATCATCAGCGGCATTCCGGGAAAATATATTAATGATCTTCAGTTAAACAATATCCGCATCTATTACCGGGCAATGGATTCTTCTGTTTCCAGTATACCAACAATGGTTCCTGAGAATGAAAAGGATTATCCTGAACCTGCAAGAATGGGCATTATGCCTGCTTATGGATTTTTTATCAGACATGTAAAGAATATCAGGTTGCAAAATGTGGAAGTCAGTTTTATGGGAAATGAGATAAGGCCCGCGATCATGATGGACGATGTGAAAAATGTGGTATTTGATTTTGTAAAAGCACAGGCTGCTGCAGAAACAAAAAAAATTGTTTTGAAAAATGTAGAAGATTTCTACCTGCATGAAAATGACTTTCATAAAAATGGCCGGCTTAAAAAAATTTCTGATCAGTCTTTTTAATAATCATATAAAGAAGGAAAATAAACAGTTGTTATTGCAGGACTGTACAGGATAAATAAATGGAAGTTTAAACTTTACTTCATGCAAAGATTGCCATATGTCATATAAAAAATACAACAGGCTGTATTGTACAGCCATAGCACTTCTCGTCGTTACAATTCATGCAATTGCACAACCTGTTTTGACAACCGGCGGAAAGATGCCATCTGTCTGGATCGACAAAGACACCCATCATAAAATTATGAGATTGACGGAACTGAAAGGCGCCAGCCTGAGTTTCTATTTTCATAATAATCCGTTTGTCGGCAATACAATGATTTTTTACAACAGCAGCAAACAAATTAATGAACGTGAATCGGAACAAAAAAGGTTGCCTGTGTTTGAAGAGAACGTAAGAGACAAACAATTATATACTGTTGATCTCAATACATTAAAAACAAAACGACTGACCAACCATTCAAAACCAATGAATGGAGAAATTGTAAGTGCGAAACTGAATGAAGTTTTTTTCCAGATCGGTGACAGTGTATTCGCAGTAAATATTTCCACTGCAAAAGAAAGACTGGTATATGTATTTCCTGCTGATTTTAAAGCAGGCATCACTACAATCAATGCTGATGGCACTTTGCTGGCAGGCGCCTGGGCAACAGATGCAGAAAAGGAAATTTCCAAGAATCATCCACTCAAGAGTGAATTTTTTAATCTCATCTATGATGCAAAATTGCCAAAAACACTTTTTACGATCGATGTTAATACCGGAGAACTGAAAAAAATATTTACAGACAGCGCCTGGTTAAATCATGTTCAATTTTCTCCCACCAATGCTTCTTTGCTGATGTTTTGCCATGAAGGCCCCTGGCACAAAGTTAATCGGATCTGGACTATCAACATCAATACCAAAGAAGTAAAGCTGATGCACAAACGCAGTATGGAAAATGAAATTGCAGGGCATGAGTGGATCGGCGCCAGTGGGAAAAGGATCTGGTTTGATCTGCAGCAACCCAAAGGTCAAACTTTTTTTGTAGCCGGAACAAACGTTTACACAGGAAATGAAATAAAATATCAATTGCAGAGAAATGAATGGAGTGTGCATTATAATTCTTCTTCCGATGAAAAATTATTTGCAGGTGATGGTGGAGATCCCGGTGCAGTTGCCAAAGCGCCGGATGGTCAATGGATCTATCTCTTCACGCCTGATGGCGAAAAATTTAAATCAGAAAAACTGGTTAACATGAAACAACACCAATATAAACTGGAACCAAATGTTCATTTCAGTCCGGATAACAAATGGATTATCTTTCGTGCCAATTTTGAAGGAGCGGAAAATGTATATGCTGTAGAGTTGAAGAAGAGTTGACAGGTGACGGTTGACGGTTAACAGCAAGATGTTAGTTGTTAGTAAATACCATAATTAATGTAATTGGATTGAATTAGTGTAATTGGATTTTAATCCGTGTAATCCATGTTCTTTAATCAGTGTAATAAAATTAAATTATCAAGATGCCGCTCAATAAAATCTCATACTTATTTCTCATCATTTTTTTTCTTTCAGCAAAAACCAATGCGCAGATAAACTGGCCCGCTCAAACACAAACAACAAAACCCTGGACCCGCTGGTGGTGGGAAGGAAGTGCCGTGAACAAAAAGGATCTGACCTGGAATTTAGAACAATATGCAAAAGCTGGTTTGGGTGGTGTAGAAGTAACACCAATCTATGGTGTGTATGGCCATGAAAAAGAATTTATTAATTTTTTATCACCGCAATGGATGCAAATGTTTGTGCATACATTAAATGAATCAAAGCGACTGGGTATTGGCGTTGACCTTGCAAATGCAACGGGCTGGCCTTTCGGCGGGCCCTGGGTTACAGATGCAGACGCCAGTAAAACGGTGTATTACAAAAGCTATATGTTGAATGCCGGTGAAAGTTTATCGGAGCCTGTTCAATATAAACAAGAGGCACTGGTAAGAAGCGCTGCCAATAAAACAGTATCGATTGATTCAGTTTTACAACCACCTTCCAAAAATAAAAATTTACAGTCATTGGCGTTGGATCAGATTATTTATCCGGGCAATTTACCATTGCAGGCATTGATTGCTTACAGTGATGATAAACAAATCGTCAACATTACTGCTAAAGTAGCTGCAAACGGAAAACTCAATTGGGTAACACCTGCAGGCAAATGGACCCTGTATGCTTTATTTGTAGGATTACATGGCAAGATGGTAGAACGCGGTGCGCCCGGTGGCGAAGGTTATGCTATTGATCATTTTTCGTCAGCCGCAGCAAATAATTATTTCAAAAAATTTGATGATGCTTTTAAAGGATATGATATTTCTTACCTCCGTTCTTTTTTTAATGACTCTTATGAAGTAGATGATGCAAGAGGGCAATCCAACTGGACCGGCGATTTATTTGAAGAATTTAAAAAAAGAAAAGGCTATGACCTGCGGGATCAATTGCCTGCCCTGTTTGGTAAAGAAGATGCGGAAAAAAACAGCCGCGTCATTTATGATTATCGTTCTGTGATAGGTGAATTATTGCTGGAACGTTTTACATTGGTTTGGAAAAAATGGGGAGCGTCTAAAGGAAAGATGGTGCGCAACCAATCGCATGGCTCACCAGCCAATACACTGGACCTGTACAGCGTTGTAGACATTCCCGAAACAGAAGGCAATGATATTCTGCGTTTCAAATTTGCAACTTCAGCAGCGAATGTGAGCGGAAAAAAATTAGTCTCCTCTGAATCTGCCACCTGGTTGAATGAACATTTTTTATCTTCTTTGGGCGATGTTAAAAAAGCGATTGATTTATATTTCCTGGGCGGTGTCAATCATGTCTTTTATCACGGGAGTGCTTATTCTCCAAAGGATGCGCCATGGCCGGGCTGGTTATTTTATGCAGCCGTTCATTTTCAAAACACAAATCCTCAATGGAAAGATTTTCATACGCTGAATGAATACATCGCAAGGGTACAATCTTTTTTACAAAGCAGTAAACCGGATAATGATGTGTTGTTATACTATCCAATTGTAGATCGTTATTCAGAACCAGGAAAAGAACTGCTACAGCATTTCGATGGGATGGAAAGGAATTTTGAAAACACAGATTTTGAACATATTTCAAAATGGATGCTGGAGAAGGGCTATAGTTTTGATTTTTTTTCGGATAGACAATTACAGCAATTCAAGACAGACGCGAATGGGAATATTTTAACCGGCGGTAATCAATATAAAACAATTTTACTGCCCGCCAATAAATACTTGCCGTTGGAAAGTATGCAACAGTTGATAAAACTGGCGAAGAATGGTGCCAGAATATTGTTTTATAAAGAAGGGCCAAAGGATGTTCCGGGGTTAAATGATCTGGCGAACAGAAAAAAACAATTTCAGGCATTGATGGCCAACCTGCATTTTTCAGAAGATGCTGAATTTGACAACAAAGGTTTTGAAGTGCAGCGCAGTAAGGACGGTATCAAAGTGAAAAAAGCGGCAATAGGTAAAGGCTTTTTTTATTCAGCAGATGATATGGAAAGCCTGCTCAACGCTGCTGCTGTATCGCATGAAAATCTTGCCAGCGCAGCATTACAGTTTAACCGAAGAAAAACAAAAGATGGCGTTATTTATTTTGTAACCAATCGTTCTGAAAAAATAATTAATGAATGGGTGCCCTTACAAATGCATACTTCAAGTGTTGCATTATTTGATCCTATGACAGGTATATCCGGTCTGGGGCAACTTAAAAAGAAAATCAAACCCAAACCATTTGAAGTCTTTCTGCACCTGGAACCATACCAGTCGATGATAATACAAACATTTGATAAAACGAAAAGCGCAACTAACTTCCCATATTCTCAAAGAGATGAACAAAATCAGGAAATAAAAGGCAATTGGTCAATTGATTTTTTAAGCGGCGGACCAACCATTCCTGCAAAAATAATAACCGATAAATTAGTATCGTGGACAGAATTAGGGACCGAAGAAACAGGAAATTTTTCAGGTACAGCTAAATACAGCATCAGCTTTGATAAACCTGCAGGCAATGCAGCAAACTATTTACTCAACCTCGGAAAAGTTAATGAGACTGCGGAAGTTTTTTTAAATGGGAAAAGTATTGCAACCCTGATTGGTCCGACATTTAATACAACCATTCCTGCCGCACTATTGAAACAAAGCAATCAGCTGGAAATTGTTGTTGCCAACCTTATGGCGAACAGAATTACTTACATGGATAAAAATAATTTACCATGGAAAATATTTTATAATACCAATATGCCGGCAAGAAGAAGGGAAAATTCAAAGAAGGGGATTTTTGATGCATCATCATGGATGCCTTTGCCATCAGGGCTTTTAGGACCTATTACCTTAACGGCACTTAAAAATGAAATCATGCAATGATAAAACAAGTACGACTGGCTTTTGCATTGTTATTGGCAGCTGAACTGTTAACTGCACAAACAAAACAGATTCAATTCCTCTCCGGCACAGATTCAAAACATACCGTGCAATGGGATTTCTTTTGCACAGCGGGTCGCAATAGCGGCGAATGGAAAAAGATTGAAGTACCCAGTTGCTGGGAACAACAGGGCTTCGGTAATTATAATTATGGCCGCGATTATAAGACCAATGGCAAGAACAGCCGCTTCTATGATGAAAAAGGAATGTATAAATATTCATTCAGTGTTTCTTCAGCATGGAAAAATAAGATCATCAATATTGTTTTTGATGGCAGCATGACTGACACCGAAGTCAAGATCAATGGGCATTCCGCCGGAACCATTCACCAGGGTGCTTTCTACCAGTTTAAATATGATATTTCTTCGTTGTTGTATTTTGATAAAAAAAACACAGTGGAGGTGACCGTTAGTAAGATGAGTGCCGACGCCAGTGTGAACAATGCAGAACGGCTTGCAGACTATTGGGTATTCGGCGGCATATTCAGACCCGTATTTTTAGAAGCTGTTCCCCAACAATCCATCGGTTATGTGGGTATCGACGCAAAAGCAGATGGAAAATTTTCCATGCAGGTATTTACAAAAGGACTGAATCAGAATGCAGCTATCATTACTACGATCAGCGATATCAATAATAAATTTATCGGCACTGCCAAAACCACAATTAATAAAAATGATACTTCAGCAATTCTCAGCACACAATTTTCAAATATAAAAACCTGGACTTCTGAAACACCTGTATTGTATAATGCCAACATCATATTGCTTGATGCATCAGGAAGAAAAATGTTCGAGGTCAATGAGCCATTTGGATTTCGTACAATTGAGATCCGCCATGGCATGGGCGTTTATATCAACGGTACGCAGGTCAAGTTCAAAGGGATCAACCGCCATTGTTTCTGGCCGGAAACGGGAAGGACATTAAATAATGAACAGCAACTGAATGACGCATTGCTGTTAAAAGAAATGAATATGAATGCAGTCCGCTGCAGTCATTATCCACCGGATAGATATTTTTTAAAGATCTGCGATTCACTAGGCATCTATGTGCTCGATGAACTGGCGGGCTGGCAAAAATATTACAGTACCAAAGCCGGAAGACCACTGGTGAAAGAAATGGTGTTGCGTGACCTCAATCATCCTTCCATTATTTTCTGGGATAATGGTAACGAAGGTGGTACCAATAAAGAACTCGATGATGATTTTGATAAATGGGATTTTCAAAAACGTCCGGTCATTCATCCGCATCATAAAGCCGGCAACGATTTCAATGGCATCGATTGCAATCACTACGAAGATTATTACAGCACGCAAAAAATACTGAATGATTCTTTAATTTATATGCCCACTGAATTTCTGCATTCGCAGGATGATGGTGGTGGCGGTTCTGCAATGGAAGACTTCTGGAATCTGCACTGGCGCTCGCAAAGATCGGCCGGCGGTTTTATCTGGGCTATGATCGATGAAGCGGTGGTGCGGACAGATTTAAATAATGTAATTGATGCCAACGGATTAAATGCACCTGATGGTGTGATGGGGCCACACCGCGAAAAAGAAGGAAGTTTCTATGCGCTGCGTAAAATATTTTCTCCCATCCGGTTGGCGATGCCTGTACAATTGCGAGCTGATTTTAATGGAAACATTGCCCTGGATAACCGGTATCATTTTACCAATGCCAATCAATGTTCATTTTATTGGGCACTCGTAAATTTCAGCAAACCGTTTGATCGCTTTGATGGATACATCGTGAAACAAAAAGGAGTGATCAGCGCTCCGGATATTGCTGCAACTAAAACCGGTAACCTGAATATTGATCTGCCGGCTGATTATAAAAATTATGATGCATTGGTTGTTGTTGCAAAAGACCCTTTCGGAAAAGAAATTTATAAATGGACTTCAAAAATAAAAAGCAATACTGCTTTGATAAAAGATCTGGTAACCATTAAGAATGATGCTGCAACGGTTTTGCAAACAGACAGCACTTATAGCATCAGTGGTGGCGAAGTGAGTGTGGTACTGGATAAAAAGACCGGCAATCTGGTCACAACAAAAAATATTTCCAATGACTATGTGCTTTCATTTAATGGCGGACCAGTCCTGGTGAAAGGAACTGCAGCTGTTGTGAGCAGCAAAACTTATGCTGAAGGAAATGATCAGGTTGTTGAATTTACTTACAGCGGTGATATGAAATACACGAAATGGAAAATGAATTCAAGCGGCTGGACAACACTCGAATATGAATATAACGCTGAAGGCGACCTGCCTTTTGCAGGCATCAGTTTTAATTATCCTGAAAATTATATTCTCACCAACCGCTGGTTGGGCAAGGGTCCTTACCGGCAATGGAAAAACCGCATGGAAGGAACCGAGATCAATGTCTGGCAGAATTTATACAACGATACACACACGGGCTATGCACCGAATCTTTATCCTGAGTTCAAAGGTTATTATGGCGAAGTTGCATGGATGGAACTGAGTACAGTCGAAGGGAAATTTTATATTGCAAGTCCGGATACCGGTTTGTTTGTCCGCCTCTTTGATTTTTATGGATTGAGCAGCGCCACCAAACCCTTTCCTGAACTGCCTTTGGGTAATATTTCTTTTCTGGATTGTATTCCGCCGATGGGCACCAAACTGGCAACGGGGTTAACCACCAATACAAAAGTGTACGGCCCGCAAAGCGAACTCAATCATTTAAACGGGAGTAAAAAAAGAACACTCTGTTTTTATTTCGGCTTACCTAAAACAACGGATACCAAAGAGCAGTACAGTCGCCCTGCGGTAGATAATGTTTTCTGAAAAGTTTACTGACCGCGGATAATACAAATACAATTTTGGCTTAACAGTTTTTTCATTTATCATATCTTGTGGGAAGGCTCATCATGTTCTGTCTTTAATCATGAAGTGCTTACTTATACATTCATCGTCGAATTTAAATCCAGACAAAGATTATTTGAAATAACAAAACTTAAAAGTTTCAACGCGTTGAAGCAATTTAAAATACAAAATATAAAATTTAAAATAATTTCATCTCTCATCCTGTTTGTGTGCCCATACATCAGCCAATGCCAGGAACTGTCAAATAAATACTGGCACGACATAGAAAGAACCATCCGTTATCATCCCGAAGGAACAGACTTTCTTATAACAAACGGTAATCGCCGTTTTACAAGAGCATTGTATGGAACCAATACTGCCTTCCGCTTGGAAACCGGTGACCTGCCTGAGTTTGCGATGTACATGCCGGGCATGGGCGGCAATTTTAAATTTGGTTTGATCAATGCCGACAGCAGCAAATGGCTGATCAATGCCGACAGCATCACCGCCCGTTACCGGCCCGGTTCAATGTTATATGAAATCAAAGATGCCATGCTTGGCAAAGGAAAAATGCATATTGCCATTCTTGCTTTGGCCGATGCTGAAGGCATGATCATCAAAGTGAATTTTGAAAACGTTTTATCAACAGTCAAATTATTCTGGTCATTCGGCGGCGCCAGTGGAAAAAAATTCAGCCGCGATGGAGATATGGGACCAGATCCTGAAAGTAGTTTTTATCTGAAACCTGAATATTGCTTGGATAATAATTACAGCATCGAGAAAAATACCTTCACTTTAAAGTATGGTACAGGTTTAATGTCGGAACCTGATCCTTATGTCAACAGAAATCCCGGTGACAGTATTGTTGTAAAAAAAATTGGTAAAGAACAAATACTGACTGGGATTGTTCCGGTATCATCTGATCTGCATATTGGAGATGCATCAAAACAAAATTCTCCAGATGAATTGTATCATTCACAAAAACTAAAGGCGCCGGCAGTCACCGGAGCAATTAATATTATTTCAGGCAATGATCTTTATTTCTTTATTCAAAAGCCGGGTGACAATAATGAAATTGATTATTCAAAACTGCCGCAGATTTTCAATGCTGCAGAAGTTGCGAGAGAAAAAATTGCAGGCCGTATAAAAGTAGTTACGCCCGATCCGTATATCAATACAATCGGCGCAGCGCTTGGCATTGCGGCCGATGCGATCTGGGAATCACCGTCATACATGCATGGGTCTGTTGGCTGGCGGATGCGCCTGAATGGTTGGCGCGGTCCTTATGTTGCAGATGTTTTGGGCTGGCATGACCGTGCACGTTCTCATTTCAGATCTTATGCTTTGTCGCAGGTGATTGAACCGGCAAGCGGGCCTGTTGTTGCCGATACTGCTTTACATCTGGCGCGCTCATTGGAAAAAATGGGCACTTCCGTTTTCAGCAGCGGATATATCAGCCGTAATCCCGGCGGCGATCTCCGTCCGCATCATTACGATATGAATCTTGTTTACATTGATGAATTGCTCTGGCATTTTAAATGGACCGGCGACTTATCTTTTGTAAAGGAAATGTGGCCTGTTTTAAAAAGACATCTTGCATGGGAAAAAAGAAATTTCGATGCAGACAATGATGGACTGTATGATGCGTATGCTGCCATCTGGGCCAGTGATGCACTCACTTACAGCGGAGGATCCGTAACACATAGTTCTGCATATAATTATCGCGCCAATAAAATAGCTGCTGAACTTGCAGTCCTCATTGGAGAAGATCCGCAACCTTATCGTAGTGAAGCAAAAAAAATATTTGCTGCACTCAATAAAAATTTATGGATGCCTGATAAAGGTTGGTTCGCAGAATATAAAGATGCAATGGGTTTGCAGTTACTCCATCCTGATGCGGCATTATGGACGATCTATCACAGCATCGATAGTGATGTGCCCGATGCATTCCAGGCTTATCAGAGTTTAAAATATATTGATGAGCACATTCCGCATATTCCTGTAAAAGCAAAAGGTTTGGAAAATGGATATTACACATTGAGCACAAGCAACTGGATGCCGTACGACTGGAGCCTCAATAATGTTGCGACTGCAGAAGTAATGCATACTGCACTTGCTTATTGGGAGGGCGGACAAAATGAAACTGCTTTTAATTTATGGAAAAGTGAATTGCTTTCAACGATGTATCTCGGCGGCAGTCCGGGAAATATAGGCCAGATATCTTTTTATGATGCACAACGCGGAGAAGCATACCGTGATTTTGCAGATCCGGTTGGTATGACTGCGAGAAGCCTGATCCAGGGATTGTTTGGAATTATTCCGGACGCATTGCATAATGAAATCACGATCAGACCTGGCTTTCCGGCTGCATGGAAAAATGCGTCACTGCAAACACCGGATATTAAATTTGATTTTAAGCGGGAAGACAATACAGATTTTTATCATATCGTGCCGTCTTTTAATAAAGAAATGAAGCTGCAGCTTTTGATCAATGCAAAGAATACCGGCATTTTAAAATTGACTGTAAATGGTAAAGCAGTCAACTGGAAAAATGTCGATAGTGCTGTTGATAAACCTATGATTTCCTTGAATTGTGGTACCGCAAAAGAATATATCATTAACATTATATGGAATGAAAAAACGGCAGAGCGACTTCATCCGCAGTCCTTTTATTTAAAAGGAGCAGCAATAAAAATAAAGCCGGAGCAAGCAGTTATCAAAGCTTTATATGATCCGCAGCATTGCCTGCAACAATATAAAATCATTAATGGACAGTTAACAGCGAATGCAACAACTGATACAGGCAATGAAAATATTTTTTTAAAATTATCACAGGGAATTATTACATGGTGGCAGCCGGTTGAAATAAATATTCGGGATTCAGTTGAAATTGGAACGGCTGATTTTTTACAATCAAAGAATAATTTAAAATTTCATATCCGCAACAACAATAGCAACATCATTGATGGCAGTATGCAGGTGAACGCTTCGAAAAATGCTGTTATCACCGCAGTGCATGTTGACGCAAACAATATTGCTTATATAACAGGAGTTCCGCCTGCTGATATGCTGCCGGGAACAAATGATATCCGTTTTTCGTGGACAGGTGTCAATGAAAAAAAAGAAACGATTCATCAACGTATCACTAACTGGAATATAGACCCGGTAAAAGCCAGTTATGAAAAGATCGATCTCAATCAATATTTCAATGATAAGGTTACGAATATTTTTAAGAACCAATATCTCTCGCCAAGGCCTGCCACTGCTACATTACAACTGCCCACACAAGGTATCGGCGACTGGACACACCCATTAAAAACTGCTGAGATCAATGATGTTGGTTTACGAAAAGCAGCCGGAGAAAAGAATGAAATTATGTTACCACAGGGTATTCCCTTTGCAACAGCATCGGATTCAAATAAAGAAAATATCCTCTTTACATCGCAATGGGATAATTATCCAAAAGAAAAAAGCATTGCGTTGAAAGGGAATGCTTCACACGCTTATTTTTTAATGTCGGGTTCAACCAATCCGATGCAGACAGCAATGACCAATGGAATTGTGGTTGTCAATTATGCGGACGGAAGTTCAGATTCGCTGGTATTAAAAAATCCGGAGAACTGGTGGCCCATTGAACAGGATTATTATGATGACGGCTATGCATTCCGCATCAATGCTGCAAGGCCGGTACGCATTCATTTAAAAACAGGAAAAATTGTTTCTGATTATGATGGATCGATTCAATCATACAATGGTAAAATGATTGATGGTGGTGCCGCAACAGTACTCGATCTGCCGCTCGATATTAATAAAGCACTAAGGTCACTCACATTGAAAACAGTTTGTAATGATGTAGTGATTGGATTGATGGCTGTAACTTTAGTAAGAAGTTATAAGTAGTACGTTATACGTTTTACGTTTGATGATTTGAAATGGAAACTGTTATTAAAAATGGCAGTCAGTAGCAACTTGAAACAACCTTAAACCTTAAACTTTAAACTACGAATTCTAAACTGTAACAAAATAATTAATACTGAATGTCAGAAGATTTAATGATAATGATTCGCGATCATGAAATGCAAACAATATTCATGAACCTGTTGCAGCGTTATGGATTTACAGAAACAAATGCTGTAACCTGCGCCAGCATCTTTACCGAGAACAGTATTGACGGAATTTATACGCATGGCGTAAACCGTTTTGTAAAATTTATCCAGTACATCAAAAATGATTTTATAAAAATTGATGCGGTTCCCTCATTGCAAAATAAATTTGCTGCAATGGAACAATGGCATGGAAATTTTGGACCTGGTATTTTAAATGCACTGCATGCAACAGACCGCTCGATGGAACTTGCAACTGAACACGGCGTTGGCTTTGTTACAATGGCCAATACCAATCATTGGTTACGTGGCGGAACTTATGGTTGGCGTGCCGCCAAAAAAGATTTTGCTTTTATCTGCTGGACGAACACCATTCCCAATATGCCGGCCTGGGGCGCCAGGGATGCAAGGCTGGGAAATAATCCATTAGTATTTGCAATACCTTTCGGCAGCGAGGCGATTGTACTTGATATGGCCATGTCGCAATATTCATTTGGTGCAATGGAAATGATGCAGATGAAAGGAGAAAAACTTTCAGTAAATGGCGGCTATAATAATGAAGGCGTGTTAACCAATGATCCTGCTGAGATCCTCGAATCGCGTAGGCCATTGCCGATAGGATATTGGAAGGGCGCAGGTTTGACGCTGCTGCTTGATCTCTTTGCTGCTGTACTTTCCGGGGGATTATCAACGCAGGAAATTAGTGTGAAAGGAATCGAATACTGTTCGCAGGTGTTCATCGCCATCGATCTTTCCAAACTTCACAATCATTCATCCATTGCAATGCTGGTTAAAAATATCATTGATGATTATCAGCAATCCGTTCCCGTCAATGAGCAAAGTAAAATAACTTATCCCGGCGAACGCATTCTGCAGACAAGAAATAAAAATCTGGCGGAAGGAATTCCGGTCATGAAAAATATCTGGGAAGAGATTCTTGCATTATGAACAGAATCTTTTTTATCATTTTCGGGTTGATGATTTTTCAAACCAGTCCTGTCAAAGCACAGGACGATGTGTTCCTCTTTGCTTATTTTAAAAATAACGGACAAGATGGTTTGCATCTAGCTTATAGCAATGATGGTTACAGTTTTACAGCATTGCGTCAAGACAGTTCGTTCCTGAAACCTTTGCTGAGTAAGGATAAACTGATGCGTGATCCCTGCATTATCCGTGGCGCCGACCAAAAATTTCATATGGTATGGACTGTAAGCTGGAATGAAAAAGGAATCGGCTATGCTTCATCTCCGGATCTTATTCACTGGAGTGAACAATTATACATTCCGGTGATGGAAAAAGAAATGAATGCAAGAAACTGCTGGGCACCGGAAATCATTTACGATAAGAAAAAGAAACAGTACATGATCTATTGGGCTACTACCATCACTGGTAAATATGCGGCTGATACCGCGATTGAGAAAGGTTATAACCACCGGATCTATTATGTAACGACGAAAGATTTTAAAGTGTTCAGTCAAACTAAACTTTTATACGACCAGGGATTTAATGTGATCGACGCAACGATCATTTCCGATGGCGATCAATATGTAATGTTCCTGAAAGATGAAACGCTAAAACCGGTACAGAAAAATATCAGAATGGCAACCAGTAAAAATCTCACAAAGGATTTCAGTCAACCATCGCCTCCCATCACCGGTAATTACTGGGCTGAAGGGCCGACCACAATTAAAATTAATGATCAATGGATCGTATACTTTGATAAATACCGTGAGCATCAATATGGCGCTGTTACTTCAATGGATCTTAAAACATGGACGGATATTTCTGATAAGATCAGCATGCCCAAAGGAATGCGGCATGGCACTGTTTTGAAGATTACAAAAGATGAATTGGAAAAACTTAAACACGAATTTTGAAGCACGAATTGCACGAATTTTTTGCCACGAATTACACGAATGCGCACGAATAAATTCAGATTCTCTTTTTCTCTTTTAACCTCTTAGCAAAATTTATTTATTACGCTTACTTTCCGGCATGATAGAATGAAGAACCTGATGAGCCTTCCCACTAAATATGAAGAGAAAATAAGAACGTCTAAGCCAAATGAATTAAGAATTAATAGATCAACTTTATTTGCCGAGTGCTCTCAACCAATCGAGGCAGCGATCCGTCCAGGTTTCAAGATATCCCTGGCCGTAAGCGAGCCCAAAACCATGACCGCCTTTTGGATAAATATGCATTTCAACAGAAACATTTTTTTCTTTGAGCGCTTTGTAAAACAATAAACTGTTTTCTACCGGCACAGTTTTATCATCAGTGGCATGAACAATAAAAGTGGGTGGCGTTTCTTTACTGACATTTAATTCCGATGAATATTTTTGTACCAACACAGTATCCGGTTGTAACCCGATCAGATTTTTTCTCGATCCTGCATGCGTGATGTTTTTGATCATGCTGATAACGGGGTACATCAATACCATGAAATCCGGTCTTGAACTGAACCGTTCAATGCTGTCAATGCTTGTGCTGTCGCCACGATCAAACTGCGTTCCCAAAGTTGCCGCAAGATGGCCGCCGGCAGAGAATCCCATGATACCGACTTGGTCTTTTTTTATATTCCACTTTGCTGCATTCGCACGAACAATGCGCATTGCGCGTTTGGCATCCATGAGTGGCGAAAGATCCGGGACAATATTACTTTTAGAATTCGGCAGACGGTATTTTAAAATGATGGCAGTGATACCTTTGGAGTTCAGCCATCTTGCAACATTCACGCCTTCCCAACTGTAAGAAAGTCTTTCATAACCACCACCCGGACAAATGATCACAGCCTGACCGGTAGCAGTTCTTTTATCCGTTAAAAAAACAGTGATGTCGGGCGACTGCACAAAACTTATTCTTATCACTTCCGTGGTATCTATCTTTTCCTTCTCATCTGTTTTTTTATAATTCGGAATCTGTCCCTGTGGCCAGAGCGGTAAATTTATTTCCTGTGACATTACTGATTGTTGTATTAATATAAGTAAAGAGAGAATAAAAATATTTTTCATACAGCAATTTAATGAATATAACCGCGAAGGCGCAAAGGCGCGGAATTTTTTTTACGAGAGCATGCTAAATTTCAGGATGCAACAGGACGGAAAGCTTTTTTCAAACCAGTACTTTGTATGAAGAATGAACGATTGATGCCTTTTACTTTTTGCAGACAGCCATTTTCTGTAACACTTCACTGTAATAACTGCGCAGGCGATATCTTCATCCTGAAATTGTATCACAATAAATATAAGCGATGCGTGGAAATATTATAATGAGTTTGATGATGATGCTTTGGAGTTATGGCTGCATGGCGCAGACAACTCCTGGCTGGGTAAATAAAACCGGTGCAAAATCTTTTCCGGCTTCACAAAAAATATTTATTGCCAATGATTATGGTGCTGTCAGTGATACAACTACCATCAACAGTTCTTTTATTCAGAAAGCAATTGACGACTGTACTGCCAAAGGCGGTGGTATCGTGACTTTCAGACCGGGAACTTATGTCACGGGATCTTTATTTATTAAAACAAATGTGCAGTTAAAGATTGATAAAGGCGTAATCTTATTGGGATCACAACATTTTATAGATTATCCGGAGATCGATACCCGCATTGCAGGCATTGAAATGAAATGGCCTGCAGCACTCATTAATATCATCAATCAAAAAAATGCAGCAGTAACCGGCAAAGGCATTGTAAATGCAAGAGGAAAATTCTGCTGGGATAAATACTGGGCGATGCGGAAAGAATATGATGCAAAAGGTCTGCGCTGGATTGTTGACTATGATGCCAAACGTGTCCGCACAATGCTCGTTCAGAATTCATCCGACATTACATTGAAAGAAGTAACATTTAAGAACGCCGGTTTCTGGACGGTTCAGTTATTATATTCTCATAACCTCACTGTTGATGGAATTATCATTAATAATAACGAAGACGGGCATGGCCCAAGCACTGATGGCATTGACATCGATTCTTCTTCCTGGACGATGATAGAAAATTGCGATATTGATTGCAACGATGATAATTTTTGTCTGAAAGCAGGTCGCGACTGGGACGGGCTTCGCGTTAACCGGCCGACAGAATATATTGTGATCCGGAAATGTATTGCCCGTCGCGGTGCAGGACTCATCACACTGGGCAGCGAAACATCGGGTGGTATCCGTCATGTGCTAGCAACGGATCTGCACGCAAAAAATACAGACAATGGGCTTCGCATTAAATCTGCAACCACAAGAGGCGGCACGATTGAAGATATTTATTTCCAAAACTCAACATTGGATTCTGTCAACAATGCTTTTCAATTCAATCTCAACTGGTATCCGGCTTACAGTTATTCCGAATTGCCCAAAGGTTATGTGTACGATTCAATTCCCGCACATTGGAAATCGATGCTGCAAAAAGTTACGCCACCTGAAAAAGGCATTCCGCATGCAAAAGATTTTTATATCAGTAATATTATTTCAACGCATACCGGCTATGCCTTTGGTGCAACGGGTTTGGAGCAATCGCTGATCAGCAATTTTATTTTTACCAATTGTACGATCAGCGCAGGAAACATCGGTGTACTTGAATTTACAAAGGGTTGGAAATACAATAATGTGATCTTGGATGTAGATAAAACGCTGTTACCACAACCAACGAAAATTGTAGAGAAAGCAACAGAGGAAAGATTGAAGAATTGATTTGAGGATTTGGTGATTTGGTGATATGCTGATTTGGTGATGGAATACAAATACTTTTATTATTACAAATGAATTCTTATCGTCTTCCCGACTTACCGTCAAAAAACAATTTGGCAAATACAATATGGCTTAGATATTTTTTCATTTATCATGTTTTGTGGGAAGGCTCATCATGTATGATTAAAGATCAAAAGTAGATTTGATGACCCGGTAATTTTTTATATTCGCAGAAGCATTCAGATTATGTAATCCTGCAACGGATTGATCAAATCACCAAATCACCAAATTAATGAAGGCAGACGATAACCGTTACAAACAAATGGAATACCGCCGCTGCGGAAACAGCGGGATCAGGTTGCCGGCACTGTCGTTGGGACTGTGGCATAATTTCGGTCACGTAAATGATTTTAATAACAGCCGGGAAATTATTAAAACGGCTTTTGATGCAGGTATCACACATTTTGATCTTGCCAATAATTATGGCCCGCCGCCGGGTTCTGCAGAAGAAAATTTCGGTAAGATCTTAAAGGATGATCTGAAAAGCTATCGTGATGAACTGATCATTTCTTCAAAGGCCGGATACTTTATGTGGGATGGCCCTTACGGTGAGTGGGGATCTAAAAAGTATTTAGTCTCGAGCCTTGACCAAAGCCTGAAAAGAATGCAGTTGGACTATGTGGATATTTTTTATCATCATCGTCCCGATCCTGATACGCCGCTTGAAGAAACCATGACAGCACTGGATCTGATCGTGAGGCAGGGAAAGGCATTGTATGTGGGCATATCAAATTACAAAGCGGAAGAAGCAGCGAAAGCGATAAAAATATTAAAAGATCTTGGAACACCCTGTTTAATTCATCAACCGAAATATTCAATGTTTGAAAGATGGGTGGAAGATGGTTTGCTGGATGTTCTGGGAAAAGAAAAAGTTGGTTGCATTCCTTTTTCGCCATTGGCGCAGGGATTACTGACGGATAAATATTTAAAAGGAATTCCTGCCGATTCAAGAGTGGCAACCAGTGGCGTCTTTTTAAATGAAAGCAATATCACGCCCGAAGTAATTGCAAAAGTGCAGCAGCTGAATGTAATTGCTCAACAGCGCGGACAGTCATTAGCACAGATGGCACTTGCCTGGTTACTGAAAGATGAAAGGATCACTTCGGTTTTGATCGGCGCCAGCAAACCTGCACAGGTACTGGATTCTATCAAATGCCTGGAGAATTATCAGTTTAGTGAAGAAGAGCTTAATCATATCAATGCAATTATTTAATAGGTAAAATAAATATTCAATAATCAATTCTCAATGTTCAATTTTCAATCAAGGCAGTTTCTTTGCTTAACAGTATATTCAACTTAAGCATTGAAAATTGAACATTGATTATTGAACATTCTTATTCACTCATAAAACAGTTATATGAAAAAAATAAATCTTCTCGCATTGATCTTCATCAGTATGTCCTTCACCTTCGTCATACACAAACCGGTGCTGTACATTATCGGCGATTCAACCGTTAAGAACGGAGATGGCACTGGCAAAAATGGCCAGGTAGGCTGGGGCAGTGTGATCGATGTCTATTTTGATACCGCAAAGATCAGTGTGCTGAATCATGCCATTGGCGGAAGAAGCAGCCGAACATTTATTTCTGATGGAAGGTGGGATAAAATATTAGCCAATCTTCAAAGCGGCGATTATGTAATGATGCAGTTTGGCCACAATGATTCCAGTCCGCTGGATGATACTGCAAGAGCAAGAGGCACCATCAAGGGCATCGGCAATGACAGTGTTGAAATTTATAATCCCATCCGCAAAATAAAAGAAGTAGTGTACAGCTATGGTTGGTACATGCGGAAATTTGTAAATGAAACAAAAGCAAAAGGAGCAGTGCCGATCATCTGCTCACCCATTCCGCGGGATAGCTGGAAAAACGGGAAGATCAATCGTGATGATTATACAATATGGTCGAAGCAGGTTGCTGATCAAACGGGCGCTTATTTTATTCCATTGAATGAATTGATCGCAACGGAATATGAAAAGATGGATACTGCAACAGTTCACAAATTTTTTCCGGCAGATCATACGCATACAAATCGTGAAGGAGCAGTACTGAATGCAGGCAAAGTGATCGAAGGCGTTAAAGCGCTGAAGAAATGTGATTTGAAAAAGTATTTGAATAACAAATAAAATAACCAATATTCAACGCTCAATATTCAATGTTCAAGGTAAACAGTTGCTCAACTTGAGCATTGAGTGTTGAAAATTGATTATTGAGAATTTTATTAAAAGTTTTATAAAAATAAAAACTGCTTTCTATACATACATAAGCATGATCAAACAATTTATCATACTCTTACTTACAACGTATAACTTATCATTTACAACTTTCTCCCAGATCAACAGAAAAGCATTGGTAGAGCGGCATACGATCGTAAATACAAAATTTGATTCGCTCGGCGCCTTATCAGTTGGTAACGGAAAGTTTGCATTTACAGTAGATGTGACCGGACTGCAATCCTTTCCGGATGCTTACCAGAACGGCATTTCACTTGGTACCGAATCCGAATGGGGATGGCATAGTTTTGTTGATACTGCGAATTATAAATTTGAAGAAAGTCTGCGTGACTATGAATTGAACGGCCGGAAAATAAGTTACAGTGTCCAGATCAATGAACCGGCAAGAAATAAAAATGCTGTCAACTGGTTCAGGCAAAATGTACATCGGCTGCAACTTGGTAATGTCGGTCTTGAAATAAAAAAGAAAGACGGAAGCATTGCAACGATCGACGATATAAAAAATATTCATCAGACTTTAAACATGTGGAGCGGCGAGATACATTCACAGTTTACCGTTGAAGATATTCCGGTGGATGTATTAACGATCTGCCATCAGCAAAAAGATGTTATTGCCGTCAACATTCAATCTCCTTTAATAAAAAAAGGAAAGATCAGGATCAGGATCCGCTTGCCATATCCTACAGGAAATTTTACTGATGTTGGTAACAATTGGCAAAATGAAAATAAACATAGTTCCGGCTACAGTCTGACTACCATTCATTCTTTGATCATTCATCATCAACTGGATTCAACGGGATATAATATTAAACTTCATTGGCCCGGCGAAGCCTATTACGAAAAGAAACAGGAGCATTATTTTTACCTGGTACCGGATAACAGTACAGAATTTAATTTTACTTGCGGTTTTGAAAAGGGCAACGATATTTCCGGTATTTCTTACAATGCAATAAAAACTGAGAATGCTGTAGAGTGGGATGCTTTCTGGACAAAGACCTCAGCAGTAGATTTTTCTGGCAGTACAGATGAACGTGCAATCGAACTTGAAAGAAGAATTATCCTCTCGCAATATCTTACAAAAATTCAATGTGGTGGTTCTATGCCGCCGCAGGAAACGGGGCTGACTTATAATAGCTGGTATGGCAAACCACATCTTGAAATGCACTGGTGGCACGGCGTTCACTTTGCTTTGTGGAATCAACTTGGCATTCTTGAAAAGCAAATGGAATGGTATAAAAAAGTTTTTGATAAAGCAAAGGCCATTGCATTGAGGCAGGGCTACAAAGGAGTGCGCTGGCAAAAAATGACCGATCCGGATGGTAATGAAAGTCCTTCTTCTGTTGGTGCGTTTCTCATCTGGCAGCAACCGCATTTTATAACATTTGCTGAACTCTGTTACCGTGAACATCACAATAAAGCAACCATTGATAAATATAAAGAACTTGTTTTTGCAACTGCCGACTTCATGGCCTCTTATGCTTATTATGATTCAACAACCAAAAGGTATATTCTTGGCAAAGGTTTGATTCCTGCGCAGGAAAGATTTAAACCGGAAGAAACTTTCAATCCAACTTATGAACTCGCTTACTGGCAATGGGCTTTATCAACTGCACAGGAATGGCGCACACGTTCCGGTTTGCCACGCAATAAAAAATGGGATGATGTGCTTAATAAATTATCGCCTTTGCCCAAACAAAATGAATTGTATCTCGCCACAGAAAGCGCAACCGATTCTTATTCGAATCCTAAATATAAAACGGATCATCCCGCAGTATTGGGAACTTATGGCATGTTGCCTTACAGTAAAATGCTGGATACGGTTGTAATGAAAAATACTTTTGAGTGGATATGGAACAACTGGGACTGGAAAGATACCTGGGGCTGGGATTTTCCATTGGCTGCCATGACCGCTACCAGACTGAATCTGCCGGAGAAAGCGATCGATGCTTTGCTGATGCCGATCAAAACAAATACTTATTTATCCAATGGCCATAATTATCAGGATGAACGTCTGCGTTTATACCTTCCCGGGAATGGCGGATTGCTCACTGCCATTGCAATTATGTGCGCAGGATACGACGGCTGTAAAATTAAAGATCCCGGCATTCCTAAAAATGGAAAATGGAAAGTTCGATGGGAAGGGCTGAGGAAAATGTTTTAATAAAAATTGATAGTTGATAATGGATAATTGATAATTTTTTCAACTCGGGAAGATCACTCGTGTTTTGGAAAATTCAACGGCTTGAAAAAATCATCAAATTACCAAATTAATTCTTTGGCTTAGATGTTTTCGTTCCGCTTGATATTTACAACAATGGCTAACTAAGTTCAGACTCTAATCATGTTTTATTTGTCTGAAATTGGATTTGCCTGATTCCTGGATTAATGGATTAGTAATTATTTCAGACAGCGCTACAGGTTTTCAGTCTGCAATCCAGATCATCTGATAATCTGACGAATCCAAATTCAGACAAAAAAATCATCAATCACCAAATCACCAAATCAATTCCTTATCTTCAAATCATCAAAATATTTTACCGGATGAAAAAGAAAATACTGTTATCATTTCTTACATTGATTGTTGCGGCATTGCTGCTGAACGTTAGTGCGCAGTCAACCAATAACTGGTCGAAGCACAAAGCTAAAAAGTGGATGAAGAAAAAGGAGTGGGCGGGCGGACTTCAATTGAATCCGCACAAGACCACCAATGCGCAGGAGTTTGCGCATCAATATGAGATTAATAAAACTTACTGGGATAAAGCATTTGCTTTTTTAAAAGAACATGATCTCAATACCATTGCCAAAGGAAAATATCCAATCGATGCTGAAAATGTAACGGCTTCCGTAACTTTTGATTCTTCCAAAGATTTTGAAAAAACAAAATGGGAGTCGCACCGGAAATTTATTGATCTGCAGTATGTGATCGAAGGCGAAGAGAAGATCGGTTTGTACCCGGTTGCCAAAGCAACTGTTATAAAAGAATATGATGATAAAAAAGATGTTGCCAATTATGAAGCGCCCGGAAAATTATATTCTGCGAAGCCCGGCACATTTTTTCTTTTCTTTCCATCCGATGCACACCGGCCCAACATTACGCCGGGCGGTAATAAACCGGTAAAGAAGATCGTGATCAAGATACGCTACACATAAGGCCTGTTTCTAATCAGCAGCCAACTAACCATCAAACAATGTAACCATATAGCCATCCGAAAATATTTTTGTATCAACAATTATCAGCAACTGGTATAAAATGTTTTTCTTTGTCCTCATGTCTCTTTTCATCACGTCTCTTAATTCAGGAAGTAACGGCAACTGTTATTACATTGGTAATGATACCGAAGCTGTATTGATTGATGCAGGCATTTCCTGTAAAGAGACGGAAAAAAGGATGCAACTCCTCGGTCTTTCCATGAACCGCGTGAAAGCCATTTTCATTTCGCATGAACATACTGATCATATCAAAGGATTACCTGCCATTGCAGAAAAATATGATCTGCCTGTTTATATAACGGGCAGAACAATGCGCAACTGCGCAATGCCGGTGCGTAAACAACTCGAAAAAAACTTTCAGCCTTATCAACCCGTATCCATTGGAAACATTACAGTCACTGCGTTTCCGAAGTTTCATGATGCAGTGGATCCGCACAGTTTCATTATTGCATTCAATAACATCTGCATCGGTGTATTTACTGATATCGGTGCTCCCTGCAAACATGTGCTGAAACATTTCAGTCTCTGCCATGCCGCATTCCTCGAAACAAATTATGACGAGTCTTTACTGGACAATGGCAACTATCCCATTTTTTTAAAAAACCGGATCCGTGGCGGGCATGGACATCTATCCAATAACCAGGCGCTCGAAATTTTCACGAAGCATCGCCCGTCCTTTATGACGCACCTGCTGCTTTCGCATTTATCAAAAGATAATAATGATCCGCAACTGGTGCAGCACCTATTTGATGCGCAGGCAACAGGTGTAAAAATTATTGTGGCCTCACGGCATGAGCAGACCGCTGTATACCAGGTACATCATGGCGATGCAACTCCTGCTGAAATAAATAGAGCCAGGCGGTTCAGTTATTTTTCAAAAGAAAGGAAAAAAGAGACTGGTCAACTGAGTTTATTTTCTTAGAAATTTAAACGGGTGAAACAGGTACCCTTTTATGCTTAACCGATCCTGCCTTATCACCATGACAGTACATGATAGCCGCCGGCAGCGGTTCTTTTATCTTCAATAAGCAAAGCTTCCATACGAAAATTGTCTTACATGCCCTGTACACTTAACAGGATCCTGCAAAATTTTCTACTGTAGCATTGCAGCCGTTTTCAAATTACAAGTAATCGGAGAGTTGATGATTTTCCAATCGGTCAACACGATTTTTTTTCTCATATAGCAAACAATCGAAAGGGTTGATGATTATCTAATCTGTCGGCCCTTTTTTATTTTTAATACCCAACCAGTAACTGCATGCGGATCGCAGCTTTTTCTTCGGGGGTATAATTGAATTTATAATTGTAGATGGCGTTTTCCCAATCACCATAAACAGCATTGGGCAACACGATAAATCTTTTGCCCCATTCGTCCATCATTTTATCGGTTTGTGTAAAACGGTCTGCGACATTTTTATTTTCAAATACATAAGTAAAATCATTCAGATTATCACCCAGTAACATCAGTACATTGTAATGCTGCATCACCAGCTGTCGCCGGCTTTCTTTAGATGATGAATCTTTTTGAAAGAACATGTGCAATGTATCCACATCGGGCAAACCGAGTTTCTGCAGGTTAAGCAATGTTGATTGGATGTCAGCTGTCTTCCTGTTGGAGATATAAAAAATGCTGATACCTTTTTCTTTTGCCTTTTTTAAAAAAGCCACTGCACCCGGAACACCTGTAGCAGCTGAATGTTCCAGCCAGTCCTTCCAGGATTTGCTGTTGTAAGTTTTTCCTTCTTTCATCAGTTGCGCTTCACTATAACTGTTATCAAGGATCGTTTCATCCAGATCTGTGATGATGGCAAGATGGCCCTTCCGTAATTTTTTTCTGGAGAGTTCCGACAATCTCAGTTCGGCAAGATTGAAAGCCTGGTAACAGAGTGCCCGGTATTCGGCGGCCTGCTGTTGCCACAATACAGGATATTCTTTGATCACGGATTCGCAATTGTTCACGACGGGCATGGTTTGCTGGCAGTACGATCCCAGGCAAAACAACATTGCAGTTGCTGCGGTTACTATTTTTTTCATCGATCTTTTTTAATTAAGCAGTAAGCAATTGTGCAGCACCTAAAATTGATGCAAGCAGGATCACGCATTTCCAGCAATAGGTCTTATTCATGTTTATTTATTTTAGAGTACAAAAATAAGCAAAGTTTGGTTGTTTTCGGTTCGCAGGCCACGAACCGAGGCGTAAGGCACGAACCTATGCGTGGGAAAAACAAACAGTATTTGTTAAAGTGGTTCACTTATTGAAATAATGGCATTGCCTACTATGGGCAGTACACATTATTTTGACATTTAAAACAAAAAACATGAAACAGTTAATGAAGACACAAAGCAAAGGATTGATATTATTTTTACTTACCTGCTTTTGCCAGGCGATCGCTTTTGCACAGGACAGCACCGTTTCACAGCAAAGCAGTTCTACTACTACCACTACCAGCAACAGTAACGTGCCAAGCAATGACTGGTACACACAGCCATGGGTTTGGATTGTAGCCGTTGTAGTAATCGTAATCATAATCGCTGCCATTGCAAGTGGAAATAAAAGCAAAACAACCAATACAGACAGGGTTACTGTAACCAAGACCGTTAGAAGAGACAGCGATACGGTATAAAGTTGCAGATATACTTATAAAACACAGCAACAGCTGTTGATATAAACAAAAGATCCTTGTAAAAAAGGATCTTTTTTATTGCCGGTTTGTAGATATTATTACACAATGCATCGCCGGATACACAGCTCATCCTGACGAGTGCTTGATTTTACCAATCCAAAATATCTTAGAGCAAAACAAAAGGGTTTCAATTTCTTGAAACCCTTACTGCTATTTCGTGACCGCGTCAGCGCCTGTCCCGGTAACGCCGGGAATTCAACCTGAAACCTTTCCGACATTCGTGTCGGGATGCTCTATTGAGTTGAGCTGCGCAGAATCAATTCGCGGATGCGTTCGCTGCTCTTCCAGTTCTTAAGTTGTTTTTCTCTCTGCATAGCTGCTTTTTTATCAGCATATAATTCGGTATAAGCAACGATCCAATCTTTTGCCTTTGCCGTGAATCCTTTATCATTTGAAAGATGTTTAGATAATCTGCTTTGAATATCTGTCGCGGTAAAACCGATATAATATTTAGTCAGGGTTTGGGAGTAGAATGTAAAGTGTAAACATAAATTAAAAAGAGACCACACTAGTGTGATCTCTTTTTGTGACCGCGTCAGGATTCAAACCTGAAACCTTTTGATTCGTAGTCAAATGCTCTATTCAGTTGAGCTACGCAGCCATTCTTTATTTTATACTGTGTCAGGATTTCTACCTGAAATCTTCCCGACAGTTTTGTCGGGATGCTCTATTCAGTTGAGCTACGCAGCCATTCCGTTTTTCGGAGGGCAAAAATAAGCGCTTTATCCTTTTCTGCCAAACTTATAATCCACTCAAAAAGCTTTCATGTATCAGGTCCACCACGCTCACCAGATTATTAGTCTTTTCAAATACTTTTAATTGGCGGTCGGCACCCGTGCCCTGTTCCAGCATTTTATGGACGTTGTTCACCGTATGACGGCTGCCCAGATGCGGCACCACATCATCAATAAAATCGAGCAGTTCATAGATCAGGATCCGCGTATTTACTTCGGCTTCCTTACCGAAGTCTATCATGCTGCCATCGATGCCATATCGGCCTGCACGCCATTTATTTTCATTGATCAATGCTCTTGAATACTGAATGAAATTCAGGTTCTGCATTTTCAACTTATAGATCTTGGCACAGATGGCCTGGAATAATGCCGCAATGGTAATCGTTTCCTGAACCGTCATCGGCACATCGCAGATGCGGAACTCCACTGTATTAAAGAAGGGATGTACGCGAAGGTCCCACCAGATCTTTTTCGCATTGTCGATACAGTTTGTTTTCACCAGCAACTTCACATAATTATCATAGGCTTCAATACTTTCAAATGCATCCGGAATACCGGTCCGCGGAAATTTATCAAACACTTTTGTACGAAAAGATTTATAGCCCGTGAGTCTTCCTTCCCAGAAAGGACTGTTGGTGCTCAGTGCATAAATATGCGGTAAAAAATACCTGGTGCTGTTGGCAATATGATTGGCCAGTTCACGATTCTCCATACCAACGTGTACGTGCAGCCCAAAAATGAGATTGCTTCTTGCAGCTTCCTGCAGTTCATTCACAATTTCACTGTAGCGTACATGATCGGTGATCAACTGACTTTCCCAATGACTGAAAGGATGTGTTCCACTGGCGCCCACCCAAAGTCCAAGATCTCCGGCAATGCCGCTGATGGTCTTACGCAACGTACTTACATCCATGAATGCTTCATCCACATCGGCGCAGATATCCGTGCCCACTTCCACAACGGCCTGGTGCATCTCTGCTTTTACCTTGTCTTTGATCACCTTCTGACCTTCCTGCACAATTTTCTGTTCATGGCTTTTCAGTTCCCGGGTAGCCGGGTCAATGACCATGTATTCTTCTTCTATGCCGAGCGTGAAATGTTTGTAAGATAAATTTCCCATGTAGAGTTTAATTAGTTGTTAGTTCTTTTTAGAATTGATAATTGAAAGTTGATAATTGATAATGGTATGTTTTAAAAACTTTTGTATCAATAGGAAACAGTTTCATTTTTAAAAAATTATCAATTATCCATTATCCATTATCAATTAATATAGTTTTTTCCCATTCACACTCTTCTTCAGATATTCTCCCCAGGTTAAATTATCTGCGCCTTCTACCTGTGCCTGTGCTCTTTCAATGGCATAGGTTGCTGCAGTTTCTACAACCCAGTCAAAATTTTCCTGCCCCACACTGGTTACTTCTGCATCGGGTGCAGGATTGCAGAAATCAATGGCATAAGGAACACCATCGCGGAGCGCCAGTTCCACCGTATTGAAATCATAACCGAGATAACGGCAGATGCGGAGCACGATATCTTCCATTAATTTATAACGTTCAGGACTTGGTTTAAAATCGGCCACATAACGTAGATGATGCGGATTGCGTGGTTCGTAAGGCATAATGCGCACATACTTTCCACCGATGCAATAGCAACGGTAATATTCATCAAACTTGATCTCTTCCTGCAGCATCATCACGAGTTGCTCGGTCTCTGCATGTTTTTCAAAAAATTCTTCAATGCTGTTTAATTGATATACACTTTTCCATCCGCCACCTGCAAATGGTTTCATGTAAGCCGGGAAACCGATGTATTTAAAAATGCCTTCCCAATCCATTGGGTAAGCAAGATTGGCAAAGGATTCATTGCTTGTATCGGCTGGTAATTCTTTCGAAGGAAGGATCACCGTCTTGGGAACCGGCACATCTATTTTTGTTGCGAGACAATTATTAAAGAATTTTTCATCAGCACTCCACCAGAATGGATTGTTGATAACAGCGGTTCCGCAAAGCGCCGCATTTTTTAAAAAAGCGCGGTAAAAAGGAACATCCTGCGAGATGCGGTCAAAGATAACGGCGTAGCCACTGCTCTCACCCTGCATTACTTTATCGATCAGTACCGGCTCTGCCATGATGCCATCAATATTTTTGCTGTTCACCCTTGCTACGAATGCTTCGGGGAAACTTCTTTCTTTTCCGTGTAAAACGCCGATTTTCTTCATAATAATCAATTTAGTTTAGTAATGTTTTGGAACGATCTGTTTAACCTTGTCCAAATATATTTTTTCAGGGCCAATAAAAAAAATAAAAGTAGCACCCCTTCTTCTAAAAGCTGAGAAAGTAATATCGAACAAGGAACAAGGAATGTCGAATCCCGAACATAGAAGCGAATTTGTTTACTGTAGATCAAACTCCCTTTTAGGGGACGGGGGTTTTTCCTTATTTTTGACGCTATGGCAGCTGAACGTACCACAAGCATTATTATTGAAGAACATATCATCGACTCTGTTTTTTTAGAACGCGAAGTAATCCTCGACTTTTACATGCCGGTAAATGTGCCCGATCCTGCAGCAATGAGTTTATTACTGATAAATGACGGACAGGATCTGCGTACCATGAAATTTGAAGAGATACTGGAACAGTTATATGAAGCCAATGAAATTACACCGCTTTTCTGCGTAGCCATTCATTGCGGTCCCGACCGGAGGGAAGAATACGCAACTGCTGCCATGCTTGATTATAAAGGAAGAGGTGCTAAATCACCACAATACAACAGTTTTATTTTTGAAGAACTGTTACCCTTTCTGCGGAGGACAATTGTTGTTCCTTCTTTCAAAGAAAAATCATTTGCCGGATTTTCAATGGGCGGATTGAGTGCAATGGATATTGTATGGAATCACCCGGCGGAATTTACAAAAGTGGGTGTATTCAGCGGGTCATTATGGTGGCGTGATAAAAGTCAGACCGATAAAGATTTTAATGAAGCAACCGACCGCATCATGCATCGCCAGGTTCGGGAAGGAACATACATGCCCTGGCTGCGTTTCTTTTTTGAAGTAGGTACGCTGGATGAAACGGCAGACAGAAATAATAATGGTATCATCGACAGCATTGACGACACCGTGAGTTTAATAGACGAGTTGGTTGAAAAAGGTTACGACCGCAATGCTGATATAAAATATCTTCAGCTCAGTGATGGCAAACACGATGTGCCCACCTGGGCAAAAGCATTTCCGGAATTTTTAAAATGGGGATGGAGGAGTAATGGATAATTGAATAATGGATAATTGATAATTCCTTTGATTCATTACAGGATTAATTTCTTCGTTAGATCCCGATGTTGTTAACTTTCTTATTCCTTATTATTTATTCCTTATTTCTTTTGTATTTCCTTCCTTGTTCAACATTCCTTGTTCGGTATTCCATTACTTCTTCTGAAAACTGCACTGGATGAGCCTTCCCACGAAATAGAAATAAGTGGTGAAACTGTTAAGCCAAAAAAAGTTGATAAGGTTGACAGAGTTGATGTAAAAAAAGTGAAATGTATTTCATCAGCAAACCACCAAATCATCAAATCATCAAATCACATCTCATTAACAAGCCATTCATACAATAAAGTTTGGCCATATCAATTAGTTTATATATTTGCAACATTGTTTCATTTAGAAAGAAGTTGAAAATAACAGTCATGAGAAAATTATGCTTTGCGGTTTTATTTTTATCAAATACATTGTTTGCCCAGGTTGGATTGGATAATACTAAAAAGGAAATTATTCATTCTCCTGAAAAAGGAATGTTGTCGGGTAAAGTAACTGATGCAAAAACCGGTTTAGTATTATCCGGCGTTTCAATTGTAATACCTGATCTGAAATCCGGCACCGCCACTGATGCTGCAGGAGAATACGCACTAAAAAATATCGCTGAAGGAAAACATTTGATTGAAGTTTCGCATATCGGTTATACAACGCTCGCTGAAGAAGTGTTCATCAATGCCGACATGAAAAAAGATTTTGCATTGAGTGAAACGGTGCTCGAAAATAATGCGGTGGTGGTTACCGGTGTTTCCCGTTCTACACAATTAAGAAAAGTTCCGGTCTCTGTTTCAATTGTCCGCAAACAGGATCTGTTGCAATCGGTCTCCGCTAATTTAATTGAATCGCTTACTAAAACTCCGGGCATCAGCAGTGTTGGTACCGGTCCTGCTATTTCCAAACCTGTTATCCGCGGCCTGGGGTACAACCGTGTGGTAACGATCAATGACGGCGTTCGCCAGGAAGGTAATCAATGGGGCGATGAACATGGTATTGAGATCGATGACCAGAGCGCAAGCAAAGTGGAAATACTCCGTGGTCCCGGTGCTATTATTTATGGCAGCGATGCAATGGCCGGCGTTATCAATGTGATCACCAATGTTCCCATCCAGGAAGGAACGATGAAAGTAAACCTGTTGGGCAATTACCAGAGCAACAACAACCTGAATGCGTGGAATGCAAACTGGGCAGGCAACAGCAATGGTTTTAACTGGAATGTGTATGGCTCAACAAAAGCGGCTGCTGATTACCGTAATAAATACGACGGCAAGGTTTTTAATTCCAGATTCAATGAACATAATTTTGGCGGATACGTTGGTTACAATGGCGGCTGGGGTTTCAGTCATATATTGTTTAGTAAGTTCGATCAGAAGCTTGGCATCATTGAAGGCACGCGTGATGCAGATGGTGATTTTGTAAAACAAATGCCCGGCGGCCTGGAACAGAAAGTTACCGATGCAGATTTCAGTGATACAGATCCGGTAGTTCCTTATCAGAGAATACAGCACAGTAAAATATCAACAGACAACAGCATCAATCTTGGAAAGAACAGGCTTGCTTTTAATGTTGGACTGCAACGCAACCAGCGCCAGGAATTCGGTAATCCCGATGATCCGGATGAGATCGGAAATTATTTCGATACCAAAACGTTGACCTATACTGCGCAATTTCATTTTGCAGAAAAAGCCGGCTGGAAAACTTCTATCGGTGGAAATGGTATGCACCAGGACCATAAAAATCCCGGACTGGAATCATTGATACCGCAATATAATCTTACCGATATCGGCGGTTATGTTTACACACAGAAGGAATTTAAAAAGATAGATCTGAGTGCGGGTATCCGTTATGACAGCCGCGATCTCAACACTCAACCGTTAATGGATGGCAGCACATTGAAAGTGCCTTCCTTCAAAAAAACATACAGCAGTGTTTCTGGTGGTATCGGTCTAACCGCTGCACTTACGGATCAACTGAGCGTAAAATTCAATGCTGCAAGAGGTTTCAGGGCACCTGCCATTCCTGAGCTCGCCAGCAATGGGAGTCATGAAGGAACCAACCGTTACGAATACGGCGATCAGAATTTAAAAAACGAAACGAGCCTGCAGTTTGATGGTGGCTTAGAATTCAACATCGAACATTTTTCATTTATAGTTTCTGCGTTTCATAACAGCTTCGACAATTTTATTTTTTACCGGAAGTTAGCTGCTGCTGCCGGTGGTGACAGTATCATCAATGTGAATGGCAATAATCTCACAGCTTTTAAATTTGATCAACGCCAGGCAACACTGAGCGGCGTAGAATTGACATTGGATTTTCACCCGCATCCGCTCGACTGGTTGCACATTGAAAATACATTCTCTGTTGTGAACGGAAGATTTAAAGATAAAATTGAATACAGCAATAATATTCCTTTTATGCCCGCGCCAAGAATTCTTACAACGCTTCGCGCCGATGTAAAAAAAGTGGAAGACAATGTGCGCAATTTTTATTTCAAGATAGAATTCGACAATACATTTGCGCAGAACAATGTGTTTACAGTTTACAATACCGAAAGCGCGACCTCGGGCTATTCTTTAATGAATATTGGCATCGGTGCTGATTTTATAACGAAGAAAGAACTGCCGCTTTTCAGCCTCTATCTTTCTGGAAATAATATTACCGATGTGGGTTATCAGAATCATCTGAGTCGCTTAAAGTACACTGATTACAATTCCTCAAACGGCAGGACCGGTGTATTCAACATGGGCAGAAATTTCAGTATTAAATTAAATGTGCCGTTTACAGTGAAGATCAAGAAATAGTGCCAGATGAAAGCTTATTGACATCCTTAGTTATATTGTATATTTTACGCAAAGACGCTAATAAAAAACCAGACGCAAAAAAGAACCAGTTCTTTGCGTCTTAATTACTTTGCGCTTTGCGTAGAAAAATAATTATAATTGATTACCTCGCGTTAGTTAAAATGATTTTCTTCTTTTTCTCCATAAAATAAATCCCGTAATACTCAAAATGCCGCCGGTCAATCCGAGCAATGAATAAATAATTTTCACCGGCCATCCGCCATATTTTCCAAAATGGATCTGCGAATTGATAATGTCATAACGGTCAGCAGCAGGGATACTGTTTACAAAACGGGTTTCGCAAGCTGCACCGCTGCTGTCAATAAAAATAACATCAGCAAATTTTTTATTGTGAATGAAAGAATTTGTTTTGTTACTACCATAAACAGACATTTTTCCGGACTTACTCTGTGGAAAATAAATGACTGCTGCTGTAAAATCAGGAAACTGCTCATGCATTTTAATAAAAGCAGCATTAACGTTGAAAGACAGATCTGGAGAAGCTTTCAATTTCATCTCCCAACTGCTGTCTGAATAAAAATCGTTTTTAAAAACATAACGCTGCATCCAGAAGCCGGTGATGGCGATCATTAAATTAAACAGCAAGGCCCATGTGCCGATGACCTGGTGGAAATTTTTTTTCCGCCACGCAGATTTTCTGAAAAGCAAAGTCGCCGGAATATTTTTCCGGTAAATGATCAAGCCTGTAAGCAGACTGATAATAAAAAGTACAGAAAAAAATACCAGCAACCATTCACCCGTTTTGCCCAGGTGAAAAGAACTATGAAAAGCCGCCAGCCAGCTCATGAAATTATTTTTCACATCTTCACTGCCGCCTCTTGTTTTTAAAACCGATCCTGTCTGCGGATGAAGAAATACCTGCATCGGAGCTTTCCCAACTTTATAAGACGGATCATACATGCTGAACCGGAACGGCATCGTAATATTTTCTGCGATATCACAATTGCTGATCATCGCGTGCGGATATTTTTGTTGCAGGATATGATAACAACTATCCACGGAAATTATTTCTTTTCCGCTTACTGCCTGAACCGTGGGCTGCTGCAGTTCATCCAGTTCCTCATGAAAAACCAGCAGCGAACCTGATATGGAAAGTATCAGAATAAAAATACCCGATATCAATCCGGCAACTGAATGAATATAGAAAAGGCCTTTTTTTTTCATACCTGAAGATGCAGTAGTATTTAAAGGATCGCAATATAATCTTTTACATTTTGCAAAAGAATAAATGGCATGCAGGCTTCAAAAGCTTTTTGTATTTTTAGAAAATGATAGACATCAACATTAACACACCTGCATTATTGTTTCCGGCAATTACATTGCTGATGCTGGCTTATACCAACCGCTTTTTGTCGCTGGCTGCATTGGTAAGAAAACTGCATGATGATTATAAACGTGGTGGAAAGGAAGCGCATGTGCTGAACCAGATAAAAAATATAAGGAGCCGCATCAACCTTATCCGGTATATGCAGGGATTGGGTATCATGAGTTTTTTCTGTTGTGTACTTTGTATGTATGTGATATTCCGCGACTGGATGGAACTTGCACATATCATTTTTGCATTGAGCCTGCTGTTCCTGCTCAGTTCAATTATCTTATCCCTGCTGGAAATCAATAAAAGTACCAAGGCCCTGGAACTCGTGCTCAGTGATATGGAAGAACTGGAAAAGGGAAATATTTTTAAAGATATTTTCAGGAAAGACGGAGGGTAGTAATGGATAATTGGAAAATGGATAATTGATAATTTTTTAAATTCGATTTAGCCTGCGGAAAAAGCATAAATCTTAAGGTTGGAGAAATTATCAACTATCAATTATCAACTATCAATTAATTATCGAATTGTTTAGGCTTATGCATTTCATAGTCATCATCATATCTCACAAAAATATAAATGTAGATAACACGGCTCAACCGCATCAGCCATGGTTGTATCAGCACCAATAACACGCCGTTGAATATCAGCCATCCGAATATCCGGTTATCGGTTGAGGAGATACCGATCAATACCCACCATGCAATAAAAGTAGTAGCGGAAACAGCAACAGCCAGTGCATAACTCACATATCCCGTTCCATACCAGAAGCCCGTTTCCATTTCATATTTCTGTGCACAGACCGGGCATTGTTCGGGCATATCAAAAATATGAGAGAGCTTTAATTTCCTGAATGGATTGGGATCTTTGAACATCTGTCCACGACGGCAGCGCGGGCATTTCATCGACACGATACTCCACAAAATATTAGGCTTGGGGCGGTTGATCATGCCGCAAAGGTATTTTAAATGCTGTATTCTGAATTTTATATTATCCGGTCATTGAGAATAACCTTCGATAATAAGGATAGCGGCGAAGATGGCCTTCGCTGACAAATGCGTTTAATTCAAAATATAAAATATAAAATTCAAAATAATTTTACTTAAACCTGAATTTGAAATACAGCATCAGCAATCCCATTGCAGTGACCATGCTGTTGGTATAAATAATCGCAATGCTTCCAAGAAAAATGCCGTAAGCCAGCCACATACTGGTTCCTACCAATAATAGTAAAAGCATGAACAGGGAAAGATCTTTTGCAGATTTGGTCTGCCAGATCTTTATCACCTGCGGAACAAAAGTAATGGACGTAATGGTTCCTGCTGCGAGGCCTAATATTTCAATTGATTGCATGTTGATAAAAGAGTTACATTGTTATATTGCTCTATTGCTGTACGATCTGATAATTGAATAAGCTTTGAATTTTAATATTCCACAAAACACTTCAGCAATTAAACAATTCAGCCATAATTAAACTGCAAGCTTCTTTCTCTCACCGATCTGTTGACGCCACATGGCATAGTACAATCCTTTTTCACCGGTCAAACTTTCATGCGTACCAGTTTCCACCACATCGCCTTTTTCCAAAACATAAATTCTGTCGGCATGCATGATGGTACTCAACCGGTGTGCGATCAATATTGTTATCTGTTCTTTGGAAGATGAAATATCACGGATGGTATTGGTGATCTCTTCTTCTGTCAATGAATCGAGCGCACTCGTAGCTTCATCAAATATCAGCAGGTGCGGTCTGCGCAACAGAGCCCTCGCAATTGACAATCTCTGCTTCTCACCTCCTGATAATTTTAATCCGCCTTCGCCGATCATCGTGTCCAGGCCTTTTTCTGCACGCTGGATAAGATTGGTACAGCTTGCTTTCGCAAGTACATCATTAAGGTCAGCTTCTGTTGCAGCAGGATTAACAAACATCAGATTTTCCCTGATGGTGCCGCTGAACAGGTTGGTGTCCTGTGTTACAAAGCCGATCTGGTTGCGCAGATCATCAAAATGTATTTCTGTTTCATCTAAATTATTGTAAAAGATCTTTCCTTCCTGCGGCCGGTATAATCCTACGAGCAGTTTCATCAGCGTTGATTTGCCACTGCCACTGGGACCGACAAACGCAATCGTTTCACCAATCTTTACATCAAAACTGATATCATCAATTGCTTTGTGCGATGCGGTCTGGTGTTTAAAAGAAACATTTTTAAAAGACAGGGTTTCAATGGAGCCAAGTTTTTTCGGATTGGCAGGTTCCAGTTCCGGCGCTTTGTCCATCAGTATCTTGAAATTATTCAGCGACGCCTCTGCTTCGCGATAGGAGAGCAGGATGTTTCCGATTTCCTGTAAAGGCCCAAAAATAAAAAATGAAAAAACCTGCATTGTCACGAGCTGTCCGGCATTCATCGTATCATGAAAGATGAGCCACATTAAAATAAACAGAATGATCTGGCGCAATGTGTTCACCAGTGTTCCCTGTATAAAACTGATGCTGCGGATACGTTTTACCTTGGTGAGTTCAAGCCCGAGAATTTTATAAGTATTCTTATTTAGCCGTTCTACTTCCTGGTGTGTAAGGCCCAGACTTTTTACCAGTTCTATATTCCGTAAAGATTCAGTAGTGGATCCGGCAAGGGCTGTTGTCTGGCCAACAATATTTTTCTGAATGATCTTTATTTTTTTACTCAGTTTGTTCGTGATAAACGTGAGTACAACTATTCCGATCAGGTACGCAACAGGAACCCGCCAGTTGATAAACAAAGATGCATAAACAAAAACGAAAACCACGCCCACCAATATGCCAAAAAGGATATTAATAAAACTGTTCATGAACCTTTCCACATCGTTTCTTACTTTGGTCAGTATCGACAGGGTTTCGCCGCTGCGCGAATCCTCGAACTGCTGGTAAGGTAATTTCATGGCGTGCTGTAATCCATCTGTAAAAACCTTGGCACCGAATTTCTGGATCACTACCTGCAGGAAATAATCCTGGAAATTTTTTGCTATCCTGCTTACCATCGCTACAGAAATAGAAAAAACCACAATGTAAAAAACGCCCAGTTCAATATTGGTAATACTGTGAAAACGGAAGTTCCAGAAATAATAGTCCCAATTGTGTTTGATGGGCTCTGCAAGAGCTTTGTGCTCATTGGCAAGATTCACCATCTTACCCAGCAATATGGGATCAAATAATGAAAAGCCGATATTGATAGCGGCAAGCAGCAGGGTTAATGCAACAAGGCCCTTGTGTGGTTTTAAATATTGGAATAATATCTTCATAAATAGTAATTAGGTTGGTTCGTTCAACAAATATCATACAAGTTGGGCAAATGTGACAAGATTACACTTAACCGGACATTAAATATAAATGCTGTTACTTTGCAGCCTGGCGGGAAGACGGGAAGACGGTAATCTTATTTTATGACAATCATACCGTTTAATTAATAATTGCTTCTTCCCGTCTCACCGTCTTCCCGTTCAAATTTGTTATTGAATGAAAAAGTATTCGAGGATCTTTATGTACCTGCGTCAGTTCAGGGGAAAAATAGTTTTATATTTTATCTGTACATTACTGGCCACAGCATTTTCGATTGTATCACTGGGAATGCTGGCGCCATTTCTTACCATTATTTTCAAGACAGGGAACGGCGTTGGTGAACTGTTCAAATCCAATGCAGTGCTTACTTCTGTAAAGGATCTGCTCGACCGGCAAATGGCCATCGGCCCGATGAACGCCATTGTTTTTATCTGTGCATTGATATTGGGATCAACGATCCTGAAAAATATTTTCCTGTATCTTTCTTATGTCATCTCATCGCCCATGCGCAGCGCCATTACGCAACGTATGCGGGCTGACATGTATGATAAACTGCTCACATTGCCGATCGGGTTTTTTACGGATGCCCGCAAAGGCGATATCATGAGCAAGATGAACAATGATGTGGCCGAGATCGAAGGCTCCATTATCAGTACACTGGAAGGATTGATCAAAGATCCTTTGACCATTATCGCTAATCTTTGTTTTTTAATTTACCTCAGTCCCGCACTTTCGCTTTTTCTGCTGATACTGCTGCCCGTTACCGGTTTCATTATCGGGCGCATCAGCCGTAAACTGAAAAAGCAGTCCATGGAAGTATCATTGAAGAATGGAGAATTATTTTCCGTGCTTGATGAAACACTGGGCGGTATCCGCATCATCAAAGCATTTACTGCAGAACAATTGCTGCGAGGTAAATTTTTCCTTATCAATAATGTATTGTATAACCTTCGCGTCAAAATGGCGCGCCGCCGCGATATGGCTTCACCATTAACAGAAGTGCTCGGCGTGGCAGTATTGTGTATCATTTTATATTTTGGCGGCAGACTGGTACTTGGTCTTAATGGAACAACCATGCCGGCCGGTGACCTGATCACCTACATCACCGTGTTTGCGATCATCATCAATCCGGCAAAAAATTTGTCCACTGCATTTTTCAATCTCCAGAAAGGAAGTGCGGCCATGCTTCGTGTAGAAGAGTTACTGGTAACCGTTTCTCAGGTAAAAGAAGTAGAGCAGGGTAAAGAACTGCATAGATTCAGTCAGTCTATCGAATTTAAAAATGTTTCTTTCAGTTATGGAGAGACCGGCATTTTAAAAAATATCAATCTCAGTATTCAGAAAGGAAAAACAGTGGCGCTGGTGGGAAGTTCGGGTGCAGGTAAAAGTACATTGGCCGACCTGGTTCCGCGTTTTCATGATGTGAGCGGTGGTGAACTGCTGATCGACGGCATCAACATCAAAGAATATTCTTTGCATTCGTTGCGCAGCATGATCGGCATCGTTACACAGGAAGCAATTCTCTTCAATGATACCATCACTGAAAATATTTTATTGGGCAAACCGGGCAGCAGCAAGGCTGAAGTGCTGAAAGCTGCGCAGATCGCGAATGCGCATCAGTTCATCATGCAGAAGGAAGAAGGTTATGAAACCAATATCGGTGACCGCGGTAATAAACTGAGTGGTGGCGAACGGCAGCGCATGACCATCGCACGTGCCGTAATAAAAAATCCGCCGATCCTTATTCTGGATGAAGCAACTTCAGCATTGGATACTGAAAGCGAAAGGCTGGTGCAGGACGCAATCAATAATCTTACGCACGACCGGACAAGCATCGTCATTGCGCACCGGCTCAGTACGATCCGGCATGCGGATGAAATTATTGTTTTGCAGAAAGGTGAAATTGTTGAACGTGGCACGCACGAAGAACTGCTTACACAAAATGGTTTTTACAGGAGGCTGGTAGATATGCAGGAGTTTAAATAATTTGGAAATTTGGTGATTTGGTAATTTGATGATGAAATACAAAATGCAATTGGGCTTAGTTGTTTTTTTATTTATTCATGTTGGGAGTAATGGCTAACTGAGTTCAGAGATCAATCATATTTTGTCTGAATTTGGATTGATCCGATAAAAGGATTGCTGGATAATTTTGTTTACGTTGTATTCTTCAATTTTTTATTCTATAATACTCATCATCTAATCATCTGACGAATCCAAATTCAGATAAACAAATCACCAAATTACCAAATCGCCAATTCTGTGTTCCATTACCAAATTACCTAATTACCAAATCACAATCAATCAGTGAAGTCTTTAACCGTTACCCTGTTACTTTTATTTATATCCCACATATCCGGGCTGGCACAGGCAAAAAATGTTTCTCCCGAAATCCGCAAAGAATTATTACTGGTATTTGAAAAAGTAAAAAATCTTAATCTTCGGACGGACAGCAATTGTATCATTGATAAAAAATGGAATGTGCAGCAAAGCCTGGATATGGCTTCGCAGTCTGATTTGAATGGCAACTGGAAATGCTGTGCAACAATATTGTCTTCGCTCAGCCAGCAACAGGATCGGTTTTCTGCAAAAGAAAAAGTTGAGTTCTTATTGGCGCGGGCTGCTTATTTTAATTCACGCCAGATATATGATTCTGTAAAATTGCTGGCGCAGATGGCCAATGTTGAAGCTGGAAAAAATGAATGGATCACGGAAAAAATAAATGCGTTGCTGCTTTTGTCTTACAGTGGATTAAAGACCAGAAATATTTCTTATGCTTATGCATCGGCAGATTCAGCATTACAGTTTTCACGCAAAGATCACAATCGTTTATTGGAAGGTCAGGCACTGTTGCAGATGGGACTTTGTGCCCGCCGGCATTTTACTTCGTTCAGTCACCGGGCCTTTCCTTACTATCTGCAGGCTATGGACGTGGCGACTGCTAACGGCGATTCTGCTACATTGTTTACTGCATGCATTTATTATGCAGATGATAATTTTGAAATTGATCAATGGGCAGAAGGGTTGCCTTACCTGGAAAAGGCTGTTGATATTGCCTTGCAGAGTAATGGCGTTTCGCAGGCATTCAAGTTATATGTTGGTGTTGGCTATCCTTTAAGCGAATTATACTACAGCAATGAAGCTACGCTGCTGTTTCGGAAAGGCGAAGATTTGGCAAAGCAACAGCAGCAACCTTACAATGTTGAAGGAGTATTATCCTTTATTGCAGATCAATTTCAAAACAAACAGCAATATGATTCAGCAATGTTTTACAATAACCTTGCTGCGGCAGTTCCAGGCATCAATCCATTCTGGGCCAATCAATGGGAAAAAAAAGCTGTGCTGTATAAATTGATGGGCAATTATAAAATGGCTTCCGACATGTATGAAAAAGCCATTGACTGGTATACGGAAGATTTTTTATACCGCAACCAGGATCAGCTCAGCAATTACGAAGCAACTTTAAATACCAAAGAAAAAGAATTGCAGGTCGGATTGGAAAAGAAACGTAGCATTCAGCTGGAATGGATAATCGGCGGTGCGATGTTATTATTATTTTTTGTAATTTTTGCATTGATTGTTCAGCGCAAAGCGCGGAAAAAATTACTCACACAAAATAATATAATAGAAAAACAAAGAAGCGAACTTGAAAATTCACTTGATGAAAAAGAAATGCTGCTGAAGGAAATCCATCACCGGGTAAAAAATAATTTATCCGTTATCGGCAGCTTACTGGAATTGCAATCGAGCAACATGGAAGACGAAAAAGCAAAAGCTGCGATTCTTGAAGGACAGAACCGGGTTCGTTCCATTGCCCTCATTCATCAGCGGCTTTATCAGCACGAAAACCTTGCAGCCATTGAGTTTGGCGGTTTTGTAGAAGATATGATACGCGAAGTGTCGGGCATTTTTAAAAAGCCGGGGCAGCGGATCAATACCGATCTGAAAGTTCCGCATACACTGCTGGACATTGATACAGCTGTTCCGCTCGGGCTCATCATGAATGAACTGCTTACCAATTCTTTTAAATATGCATTTTCAGAAAATAAAGAAGGATGGATCCGCATCAAAATGAATTTTATCGCCGATGGAAATTATATACTTTACTATTCAGATAACGGGCCGGGCATGCCCGCTGATTTCGATCTTAAAAAAAGCAGGTCATTGGGTTTGCGGCTCATTTACAGATTGAGTAATCAAATTGGCGGCCGCGCTGAATATACTTCGGAGGAAGGTTGTATGTTTGTAATCCGTTTTAAGAATGCACTTACCCGAAACAAAGAAGCATGAGCAGAATAAAGATCGGTATTGTAGAAGATGAAGTGATCATTGCAGACAATCTTTCAAATACCTTAAGTAACCTTGGCTATGACGTTGCCGAACCGGCCGCTTCCTTTGCAGAAGCAATCGCGATGATCGAATCAGAAAAACCTGATCTGTTATTGCTCGATATTCAACTGAAAGGAAAAAAAGACGGGATCGACCTTGCCTTTAAAATAAAGGAAGATTATAAATTACCTTTTATATTTCTCACGGCAAATGCTGATGCAGCAACAGTGCAGCGCGCCAAACTTGCTGAGCCACCGGCTTACCTGGTAAAGCCTTTCAGCAAAGATGATCTTTATACTTCCATTGAGATCTGCCTGTACAATTCTTCAAAAAATAAAAATGAAAAGCAGGAGGGTGATCAGAATAATTATATTCTGAATGATACCATCTTTATTAAAGAAGGTTCTTCTTTTCACAAAGTAAGATTTTCAGATATCCTTTACCTGGAAAGTGAACATGTGTATGTGCAGGTATTTACCGCAGAAAAAAAATTCCTTGTGCGTACTTCTATGCAGCAATACCTGACGCACTTTGATGAAAAAAAATTTATACGCATTCACCGGAGTTATGTGGTAAATATTGAACAGATACAAAGTATCAATGCCGAGTATGTAATCATCAACGGTATTCAGTTACCGATCAGTAAAACCTACCAGGAAGAGTTGTTGAACAGGCTTAGGCTTGGATAATAATTAATTCAGAATTAAGAATGAAAAATTTTTTCAACACGGTACATTTTTCAATTAAATAAAAACTGTTCGATCCGAATAAACTCTTAATTCTTAATTTTTAATTGAATCTAATCAATCGGAATAAAAACAAGCGAAGGGCTGCTGACGCTATATCCACCGGCGGTCCAGTAAGCATCGATCGTCATCAGCATACTTTTATGTCCGGCTGCATCATAGGCCACGCTTCCGTAAGTACTGTTATATCTTGTTAATGTAGAAATGGAAGTTCTGTAACCACCGAGTCCGGTAAATTCCTTGGAAAAGAATTTTTCCTGCGCTGCATTTTTTGTAAGTCCAACATTTTTCCAGTTGCCATTGCTGTAAAAAGAACCGAAAGCTTCTGTATTTGCTGACATGGCACCTGCTTCAAAAGTTACGGCCATAGCACCTTTGGGGCCCTGCGTTGCCTGGAAACCCGAGATCTTTACGCCTTTCTTTTGTATAGAAACCAACACATTTGTCTGGTTGGTAGATAAATTCATATCCCAGACCTGTTCGCTTTCGAGCATGGCCGATGCAGGAACAAATACAAGATGGTCTGCTCCTTTTTCATCTACCAGTAAATGCGCGGGATTGTGAAAAGTATTGCCTTCTCCATATTTAGGATAAGTATAAACCACGCGTTGTGTTTTGCCGTCGTAATATTTTATCTGCTGCACACCGTCAGGATTGTCTTCATAAATTAAATGGGGATTTCCTGCATTGTCAATATATCCGTTTAAATTGATACCGCCTTTCTGTTCTGCAGGATAACCACCGGCATAAGTAGGTTTGCTTGGCGTGCTCATGTCAGTATAGGCACTATGTGATGTACCATTCAGTTCGGTCCTCCGCATGTAATCGCAGTACTTCCACGAATTGGCATTAGCGGCAATGCCTGCAGCACTGAGCTGTGTAAAGAAAACACAGACATTCCCCTGTGGAGAAAGTGTAGCAAACCAGCTTTCCTGCACGCCTTCCACTTCATTCAGTTGTACAGCATTACTCCATGCACCGCCGTTCATGACTTTATAATACAATGTGCCGAAGCTGTAACCGCCGGGTCCATCGAGTATGGTTTCAGTAACAGGATACTGGCTTGTTGATTTGCCCCATCTTTTCCAGATGGCATAAATTTTCCCGCTGGCATCCTGCAATATCCGCGGGTAGCTTGCTCCGTTACCTGTGTTATCATTGCTGATTGTTACGGGTTTACTCCATGATGCGCCTTTGTTTGAAGAAGAAGCGTAATAAATAAAAAGGGGTTTGCCGTTAGCAGGACTTTCCTGGAAGACCGCATGATAAACACCGGATCTATCGATCAGCAGATCACAAAGGCCAGCCCGCTCGAATTGCGAAATTTTATTCTGTGCCTGAGCCGGGGAGTTTGAACCCGTGCATGCTGTCAGCATTAATGAAATAAACAGGAGGTTGGAAGAGATGCGCATAATATAAATGGTGATTTATTTTACAGATCAACAAATGAAAATACTGGCATTGACATTTTATTGCAAATGTTACGAAACGACAGCTTTCTGTTCTGAACTGCAATATTTTCCTGCTGAATTGTATAACAGAACCTTGTATCCAACGTGATATAAACATTTATACTGCGTTCTTTCATCAGTTTCCTGCGGCGTTGAATAACTACATTGTCTAAAATTATTATTCATGCTGGTCAAAACCTTTGGCAGCGCTGTATACGGCGTGGAAGCCATTACTATCACGATCGAAGTAAATGTCAATAACCAGGGACAGAATTATTATATCGTGGGCTTGCCCGACAACGCCGTAAAAGAAAGTCTGCAGCGTGTTGAGAGTGCGATCAAGAGCAATCATTATTATATGCCACGCACAAAACTGGTGGTTAATCTCGCGCCCGCGGATATAAAAAAAAGCGGAACTGCATTTGATCTTCCGATTGCCATCGGCACACTGGGTGCTACAGAACAGATCGATGATCCTGAAAAATTATCTGATTATGTTGTGATGGGCGAACTGAGTCTGGACGGAAGTGTAAGGCCCATCAAAGGTGCATTACCCATTGCGATACAGGCACGGAAAGAAAAATTCAAAGGACTGATTGTACCTGTACAGAATGCAAGAGAAGCTGCTTTGGTAAATGAGCTGGATGTGTATGGTGTGAGTCATATCAACGAGGTCATTAATTTTTTTAAAAATGAAGAAACACTTCAGCCCACTATTGTAAATACCCGCGAAGAATTTGCCTATGCACAGAATAGTTTTGATATTGATTTTGTAGATGTAAAAGGGCAGGAAAATATTAAACGTGCACTGGAGATCACAGCGGCTGGCGGTCATAATGCTATCCTGATCGGTCCGCCGGGCGCCGGCAAAACCATGCTGGCAAAGCGTTTACCCACCATACTTCCACCATTGAGTCTGCCGGAAGCACTGGAAACAACCAAGATACACAGCGTTGCCGGCAAACTTCCGGAAAATTCGACACTGATCACCAAGCGACCGTTTCGTTCGCCGCATCATACAATATCAGATGTTGCATTGGTAGGTGGTGGCGGTAACCCGCAGCCCGGTGAAATTTCACTGGCGCATAATGGTGTTTTGTTTTTAGATGAGTTGCCCGAATTTAAAAGAACAGTACTTGAAGTCATGCGTCAGCCGATGGAAGAAAGAAAAGTTACCATCAGCCGCGCAAAGATCGCGTTGGATTTTCCGGCAAATTTTATGTTGATCGCTTCTATGAATCCATGTCCTTGCGTTACCTTTTCCCATTTAAAGGGAAAGTGCCTTATAATTACTTCAAAAAGAGCCTGATAGCCGCTCCAATTACTTTAGGTCAAAAACTCAGGAACCGAAGGATTGAATTGGGACTTTCGCAAAGTCAGGTAGCCAAAATTCTTGATACAAGGAAACAATATGTGTATACCTGGGAGAATGACTATAATAAGCCCACAGTTTCAATGTACCCCAAGATCATAGAATTCTTAGGCTATTTTCCGTTTGAAATTGATACAGAAACCGTGGGAGGAAGAATAAAAAAATATAGATATCTGCATGGCTTCAGTCAAGAAAAGATGGCGCTTTTTTTAAATGTTGATGAAGGCACAATTAGATCTCGCGAACTGGAAAAAGAACAGTCACAATATTTAAAAAGAATGGTTAATTTGAATCTATAATTTAATCGCTGGAATTGAATTGATATATAGTGCAAAAAAAAGGTACATAAATTCGAAGAAAATAGTAAAATTAATTAGGTAAAAAAATTATAAAAAAGCAGACGAATAGGAACATAAATTTATTTTCCAAGAAACTAATCTTCACTCTTAATTAGGATAACTATAAAACTAAAATTGAAGCAATAGTTTAGTAAAAATTATTGTGCGACATTGAATAGCGATTACTTTTCAAATTGAACACTAGGTATAAATACCTGTTTTTGGGTTATAAGTTAGAATTTGCAAAAAATATTAACTACTTTTCTAAAAGTAGAATCTACCTGCTGTGAATTCACGCTCCCATCTCTGAGTTCATGTTAGGACTAACTGCCTTTACTTATTATTCTTTTTAATTTTATACACATCCAAAATTCCAGTGAAAGTTGTTGGCATTATAGTGCTTAGCCCATTATTTATTAATAAACCCTATGTGTTATGTATCGTTATCAAAAATGTTCTATATTACTTTTACTTATTCTATGCGTATTGAATTATGAAATTCTTGCGCAAGTAGGTAGCCCCTTGCCTGGTAAAAGATCAATTAGTAATAGTGATTGGCAGATCGGCGGCATCTTTGCCGGAAAGAATCCACAACAAGAAATTCTAAATGCCAGAACGGAGTTTACTAAAAAGTTCGATAGAGGCAATGGCCTTATTGATGTTTACTTTGGCGGTCCATTTCATTACAGTGACATCCATGGCTCTTGGCAAGATATAAATCTGAATATTCATACCCAAAACGATCCAGTATTTAAATATATAAATACAGAGAATAGATTTAGTTCATACTTCGCTGGAAATGCGGCTGATGGCGTGCAGATGCAATATCACAATAAACCATTTTTATTTGGTATAAATACAAACATTTTTTCGGGCAGTTGGATGCCGGTACAATCTGCATCTCAAAACACTGTTGTAAAAGATAATGTCATTCAGTACCAAAATATTTATAAGGATATAAATTTAGAATACGAACTATCTACTGAAGCAATTGCGCATCGAATGTTATTTTATAATAAAAATGTTTTTGCTGGGATTTCTAATCAAGAACAATATGTTACAATTGAAGAAACACTTCAGTTGCCAACAAATGCAATTCTTGCTGATAAGTCAGGAGTGATCACTGATAACAAGATTATACAAGGGAATATGTTTGTGATCCTTGATAAGGATACTCTTTATACAATAAAAGCTGCAAGTATCTGGGATAATTCCTTCACAGGCAATAGCGGTGATCAAAGTCAATCATCTGAAGTTATCGATGCATTTAAACAAGTGCCAATAACTGTAAATATTGTTTCTGCTAGTATTATAAAAATAAGTGCCTTAGTTCCTCTTAACTGGTTAAAGTCTTCTAATAGAATTTACCCGATCACATTTGATCCTTTCGTATACGTTGGTAATACAACTTCATTTTCTCCTACTTATCGCTATCCATTTAATACTTGCAGGCAGCAGCGGGTAAGTCAAATACTTTTTAAGAAGTCGGATATTAATGCAGGAGGAATAAACACAACTGGCAATATTACCGCTATTGATTTTTTTCAAAATACTGCAAACCCGCTAGTTAATAATAATGTAGAAGTGAAAATGCAAGAAGTTCCGTGGAGTGACATGACAACAGCGGTATTAACTCCGTCCTCAAGCTTCACATCTGTATTTGGTCCATCAAATCAAAATTTTACCTCAGGTTCCAATACATGGAGGTCATTGACCTTAAGTAGTCCTTTTGTTTTTACTAATACTGATAATCTTTTGATTGAGGTAAGTTTTAGAAACTCAAGCAATACTCAAGGATGTACATGTACTACAACAGGCCCCGGTGGATACTGGAAATTTTTTGATGCTCCATATCATGGACATAGGTGGGCGTATAGCAATAGTAGTGCTACGCCGCCGAGCGGCACCGATTGTAATTATGTCAATAGCCCGGAAGATAACCCAGCATACGGTTCTCTTATCCCCGCAACTAGAATTACGATAAATACAGCGGTTGGGTGCGGAGCGATTGCAATTACCTCCAACCCTGCATCACAGACGATAATCTTACCTGCCACTACCGCGCAGTTTGCGGTTTCCGTGACAGGAACAACACCAACGTATCAATGGGAAGTTAGCACCAATGGAGGTGGAACATGGGGGAATGCTTCAGGTGCAGTGTATTCAGGGGCGACGAGCAATCAGTTAACAGTAAACCCTGTGACTATCGCTATGAATGGATATCAATACAGATGCAAGATATCAAATAGTTGTACAACTCCTTCGCCTGCAACAAGCTCAGTTGCGGTATTAACAATAAATGTCGCAGGATGTACAACGATACTTTCACCTACAATATCATCCAATATTCCAGCCACGGGAGGCGGAGGGTCGTTTGCGATAAATGTAACTCCCAATACCTGCGCCTGGTCTATATCTGCAAGTCAAACATGGATACATATTACTGGGGCGTTAAGTGGCACAGGAGATGTGGCTATAAAAAGCTTTACCGTTGATCCCAATACAAGCGGTGCCCGTAATGGAACAATTACTGTTAACGGACAAAATTATACGGTTAATCAATCAGGAGTTGCGGCAGCTACTACTTATACAATTACCGGCAAGGTGATAAAGCAAAGTGGTGGCGGGCTTCCAAATGTCAGTATTACTACCTTACCAACTTCAACTACAACGACAACGGATGCTCAAGGATTTTATTCGCTTACAGTTCCTCTTGCCTACACCGGAACGGTAAAACCAACCCTGCCTCCATATACCTTTACACCCATAACACTAACAGTAAGTTCTTCAACTCATACTAATATTGATTTTAAGGCAGTAGGGGCAACAATTACAATTCAACCAAGTAGCATAATTCCCGCTTGGCAAAGGGAAGGTGATGATTATAATGGTACTATTACTGTAAAAATAGACAATACAACTACTACGGATTGGTATCTTGTGGCTGATGTGTATCGTGGCAGTACACCAGTAAAAGTCGATATTGCTTTTCCTCTGGCGACAACCGTAAATTATACCTTTAATGCTTTTTCTAATTCTATTTTGAAACCTTATTTAAAGGAAGGAAATACCGTTAAATACAGAGCGGTCTTTGATGCAGATCATTCTGTTACCGCATCAATAAATAAGTCAACAGAAATAATCGAGAAAATGTGGGATAAAAAAAATATAGTTTTCTTTAATAAAAATAACACTGCTATAAGGATACCCCTGTTATATTATTCAAATATTGGAAGTTTAGGAGTAGAATTTTACAGACTAGATAATACTCATAATCCATGTGGTTTTGCGAATTTTGGCTGCAATCAAAAATATAACTATATCATTGTTGGTAATGGACAAAATATCATTGCGCAATATCCTAGTTCTCAAAATGAGAACAATAAATACTTAATATTAGAAAGAAATGATAATACTTTGAACTTAAAAACAGTTGAGCCAGGAGTTTTTGGTTATAAGATAAAGTATTATAACAATACACAGAATTTAGTTAATCAGGACGTCGGAAGCTTTGAGTTAACTAAAATAGGAGAAGTAAATGATATTCATAATACATCAAAAGCTGTTGTATTTATCGGTGGCTGGAATAATATAATTGAGAACGATATAACTTCTATAGCCGGCATTGCAAATCGGAATAATGATCAATCATTTTCCTTATCAAAATACGATCAATGGACTTCAAATAATTTTAAGGCATGGTATATTGCAATGCCGAATCTAAATTATACCCAAAGAAATGCATATGATATTGGAATTGCTTTGGATAGTATTTTGAAAATAGAACCCTTAAATAATAATACCATTACTGAGATTAATGTAGTAGCGCATTCAAAAGGAGGTATTGACACAAGGGCTTTTCTTGAAAACTTGGGCGTTTCATTTAGCGATTTCCCTTCCAATTATCAAAATCACTCAATTCCCAGTAACTATGTTTACCAATCGTTAAGCAAAATAAAGCACGTTACATTTCTTGCAACGCCTCATAATGGCAAAACAGACACATGGGCCAACTTAGGGGCAAATAGTGCGCAAGGGTCTCCAGCTATTAAGGAATTAAGTAAGCAGCCAGGATATGGCATTATTGATTATTTAAATACTTATGGAAAAATTCCTTATGGGATTAAGGTTGCAAACGTCACAGTATACAAGCAAAAATATGGCTCAATTTGTAATAGCGGAATCTGTGTCAGCAATGCTTATTCATTTGATTTTACAGATGGAGTTGTTGATGGCAAGAGTTCTGATTGTATATCGAATGATCCCGGTGTTTCACCTAAAATTTCTTTGTATTACAATGATCCTAGCTCGACTGTAGTACCAGTTTTTCAAATGTACGAGCATAATGATTATTTTCCTCCTTTCACGACGGGGCATACCAGAGTTCATATTAATAAGTACTTAGATAATACTACTCCCGCCATTTATTCGACTATTAATTTAACTAATGGACTTTATACTAATTTAGATAAAGTTGTTCTGTTTAATAATAATAACTACTCCAATATACCTTCTTGTCCACGTCCGACAATTGATAGGTTTTTAGCAGCAATAAGCAAATCTCAATTATCCGGTGCCAGCCTTTCTATAAAAATTAAGAATGACGCTCGGTATTTTCAATTGGGGGTAACTGACGAGAATGGCTTTTTCGGTGGGAATGTAATTCCTTCATTGAATTATTGGGATTCTATAAAGATTGAATCTAATGGTGCTGACCTCATTAAGTTACCTGTCAATACAGAAATTAGTAATTCCGGGAAGCTTTATCTTTCTATGTTTAAATCGGATATTCCAACAACTCTTGTACAATATCCAAGTCTGTCATTAGTGAATCAAAATCTTATTACAAATCAACCAGCAATTCAAATTAAGGTTACGGCTAAAAATGTCATAAGTTTTTTAATAAACCAGCATAACTCCGACATAAATTATACTCCGCTTATATTAAACTCAGATATTGCGACAATCTCATTAGATACGGGATATAACAGGATTATCGTAAAATACTGCGGAATTGATACAGCAATACAAATGAAAGAAGTATATTATTTTCCTAATAGTCTAATGGCTGAGTATGGGATGGATTGTTCGATTATTGTGCCAAATGCATTTAAGGATTCAAAGATGTTTGTGAATGATAGGTTTTACAAGGATATAAGTTCAAGCGCAACCGTTAAACTTTTAAATTCATTAAATGAAGTTAGATTTACTAAATTCGGATATCGGGATGTTGCATTTGTAGTCGATTCAAATTCTACTATTAATCTCTCAATGCAGCCGTATTCTTATTCTTCTATAACAGATAGCGGTGTTTTTGTTTTTTCTGATAACATGAACCCTCAATATTGGAAAACAATATCCATTAAAGATTTATCGCCAGTCAAGCATAAGCAAATTTCTGCTATGCAATATGATGACCTATTTGCTGGAAAGGCATTGAGTCCCAAAAGTAGGAAATTTGTTTTTAGGAATTTTGCAAAGCAGGGCACAGCTGCGAAACTGAAAATTGCAATCTCTTTAGATCAAATAGAAACTCCTCTTACGGATAGTGTTTATTTACTCAGCATTAAAGATGATCATAAATATGAAAAATATAGAGTAAATCAAACTGCTATTTCAGAATATGATCAAGAGGTACAAAAAGTGGCTTTTGATTTAATTAATATTGGACCTCAACAAAAACAAGAAATAGTGCTAATGCAGAAACTTGCTCCTCTAATGAATAATCTAGATACTGTGTGGCATTCAGGACAGACTATTTCGTTTCCAATAAATGTTTTTGTAACAGATCCTGATAGTATTCGAAATGATATAACTATTACTTCGTCTGATGGGAAGGTAGTAAGTAATGGGAATGTGATAAATGTAACTGCTCCGTTAAATTTTACTGGTATCACTTCATTTACTATAACGGGAATTCATGATTTTATCGCCGTACAAAGAACATATCCAATGAAGGTTATCCCACCTGAAGTATATATGCCAACTGCTTTTACCCCTAATGGTGACGGTTTAAATGATATTATTCATCCTACATTTTTGGGAAAGATTAGCAGTTGTCATTTATTGATTTTTAATAGACTGGGCAAAAAAGTCTTCGATACACAGGATTGCGAAATTGGATGGGATGGTAAAATTAAAGGAACAACACAAGATACAGGAGGTTATGTATTTTATTTAAAATACAAATTTGTCGGGGAAATTGAAAAGCAATTAAAAGGCACTTTTGCCTTAGTAAAATAGCCATAAGATTGTCAGGGTTAAAATATAATTATAGCATGGTTACTAAATTGGGAAACAGTGCTATAATGTTTTTATGAAAATTTTAAAAGTATCCTTGATACTCTTTTTAATAATGCTTGTAACAGATGTCGTATTGACTAATAGTTTAACTCCCAGGTTGTTCATATGGTATGATTTCTTAAAGGGATATAAGCTAGCCGATCTTTACGAGTTTGACTTTTTATCATCGCACGATTTTAAAGGAACTCCCATGATTGATAAATCAGGTATAAGGGAAATTAATGGTAGCCAATATGTTTGTGTAGTTAAGTCTACTAATACTTATGATGCACTTTTCTACCACCAAGTTAATTTAGTTAAGTTGGAGCTTCGAGGAATTCAAACCGGGACTAATATTTTTACTACCGTCGGTATTCAACCTGCTATCTTTGTAGAAATAACAAGAGGACTTTCGTCGGGTCAAGCAGTTGTAATGAGACGTGAAAAAAATACTGATTTTGATTGTGGTAAACCTTAAATAAAAATAAAACCTGTTGCATTTCTGCAACAGGCTTTGTTTTACTAACTAATCACAGATTCACTTATTGCTTCATTCACTTCTTCTTTTGATTCCTTTTCAGGTATGTTCAGTATCAAGTCGGAGGCTTTCTGAGCTTGGCCGGAAGCGGTAACGATAAATCGCTTATCATTCTTAAATACCCCAAGCCAGTTATCTAAATACGCAGCGGTATTGTCGATTTGATTGGGTAAGATCCCAGAGGAATGACACAAGAATGCGGACCCTATTTCAGCGATTAATTCTTCCATCGAATAATTCTCAGAACCAAACGAAGACATCTCACCAAGCGTTTTTCGGGCTAAGCGTTTCTCTGAACCAGTCGCATGAATAAGCTCATGGAAAAGAGTAGAGTAATAACTCTCAGCAAGCTTAAAACTTTTTTTCTTTGGCATATTGATAAAGTCTTTTTCCGGATTGTAATATGCCTGTTGTTCTTTGTGCTGAATGGGAGGGCAATTAGGCATCTTCACGATAATAGTTTCGCAAGAAGCTATCGGATTAAAATTTAAAGGTGCCCCTATCGTTGGAATTAATTCTGGTCGAATATCCCGGCACTGATCAATATTGAAGACACGGTAATATCTCAACATGGCAGTTGTTTTGGGTTCTCCCTTCTCATCTAATTCTACAGGTTTTTTTGGGACATGCTTCCAGAAGGCTATGATCTGGCCTTTTTCATTCTTTAACACTGATCCTCCAATTGATTTCACCTGATCCCAGGTGAGAAAAAAGTTTCGTTCATAATTTAATGATAACAGCAGCCATAAGTTAATGCCACGGTAATGGCGCTTACTCAGTAAATTCATTGGAAGGCCGGCTTCGTTCCATGACTTCTGCCACGGAACCACTCCTTTTTCCAGTAATGCAATAATCTGATCAGTTACTAACTGATATACATCTATCGGTGTAGATGAAGTTGTGTGTGAATCCATAATTCAAGATTTTAATTTGTGAAAAATCATTTTGAATTAAGTATAGATGATGAGTGGATTTGAAATAAGATAGGGCAGAATGCAATAAAAAAAAGGAGCTTAATATAAAGCTCCTTCATCAGCAAATGAAAAGTATCCTTCTGTCGTAATAATTAAATGATCAAAGAGAATAATTTGAAGAAACGATCCTGCAAGCGTAAAATTCTTTGTTAATTGCGAATCCGCCATGCTTGGTTTTACACCACCACTTGGATGATTATGGCACACGATAATGGCACAGGCGTTTATCTTAAGGGCAGCGGCAAATACAATGCGTATATCAGCAATGGTACTGGTAAGGCCGCCACTTGAAATGTGATAAATTCCCAGGACTTTATTCGCCTTATTCAGAAACATAACTTTGAACTCTTCAACAAAATCGATTTTGTTCACGTCCCACAATTTCAAAAAAATGTCATAAGCATCTTTGGGCGATCTAATGGTAACACGGTTAGACGGCTTTACTTTCGACCTGTAGATTAATTCAACTTCAGAAACGAGTAAGTCATCAGTAGCGATTTGTATTTTCATTGTAAGTGATTTAAATGTGAAAGAATATTTACTGAAGTATATACTGTGTCCGTGAATTGATTAAGACAGGGTAAAATGCAAAAAGCAGGGATTGCTCCCTGCCTTAATACATGTCTTTCACGTCACTCCCTTTGATGTACAAACATCGTGGCTGCAGCAATTGCTTCAAACATTTTATGATAATACTTGTTTTTGTTCCTCACTTCGCGTGAATAAAATGAATGAAGTTCAGGATACCAATGAATGAGAGCTTCCATCAGTGACTTACGGGTCATTCGTTCCTGTTCTCCACACAGCGTTTGCAATTCAGCCTGGCGATACATTTTAACTTTAATTGATTTTGTATGACCAAGCGAAGCAATTTCCATCCATAGTTCCTGGAACGGTTCTTCCCTGAAATGAATCGGAGGAATTGACAAAACCATATCTGTTATGTTATAATTATCAATAGCGGATGTGAGGCTGGTGAGTATGCGATTCATCTTTGCCGATGACCATGTTTCCTTAAAGAGCTTTACGGAGTAATCTATGAGGGAATCAGATTGCACAACTGCCAGCCCGAGCATTCGCGAAGAAAAACTAACCCCGAGAATTGTCGTTTTCATACTGCGTTATGAGATACGTAAACAAGGCCCCCCTTGTTTTTTTTATTTTGCTGTCAGGTATCGACATTACCTTTTCTAATATTCTCCTTAAATGCTCTTCTTTATACTTTTCTGCAAAATGCAGAAACAACTGAAGTGAACCTCTGTCATGTAATGTATCGGCAATTTCATTTGCCAACCTAATTTCCTGTGGCGCATAATCTTTCATATATAGTTGTCAAAAAACTTAAAATAATAATGGTTGTTCCTTTTAGAGTTCGGTAACGTATCGTAACGTTTTTTATTTATCGTTATCGTTTCGATCGTTATTTATATAAAAATTTCAAAAATGAAATTTCTATATTTTGCACAACTCAAAAAAGCAATAAATAAAAGACATTGATGTATGTCCTTTAGAACGGTGCCACTTAAGGCACCAATATTTTTATGTTTTCATAATGATGATAAATAAATTGTAATAGGGAACCGACATATTCCTATACAAGTAGTTTACTTTAAAACGAAATAAGAAATAAGGTAGGGCGAAAAGTTAAGGGTGTTGATAGAAATTAACCCTATCTACTTAACTGTTATGAAATTGGATACAGTATTATAATAATGCTAAGACCAACAAGATTATTAGAATTTATACAAGAAGAACAACAGAATGGAAAATGTTGCGGATGTAATTGTAAACATCTTGAATTAGTCGATGGCTTATGTAATATATGTATGCAGAAATTTAAAAAAGCCTTCAGTATTTTATTTGAAGAATTATGGGAGACGTTTGCAAAAACTCATATTTCGGTTGACAACATATGATTTCTAGTAGCGTACTATAACTGATCAGAAAGTTGAATGCCGATCCATTAAAGGATTTTTGAAAGGTTGAGATTGACAGTGAGAATAACATTATTGTAGAGTTAATAAATGAAGTCGAACAATATTTAAAAAATAGAAAAATTAAAATGAGATGGAAAACGAGACATTGCTCAAAGAAAGACGACTAACAGCTGTATATGGAAGGGTTTCCAGTATTAACCAAGAGAATGAAGGAACAATTGAAACACAACTTGCAGCTGTCAGGGAGTACGCTTTACAGCAAGGTTTGATAATTGTTAAAGAATACAAGGATGAAGGCTGGAGCGGGGATAATTTAGAACGACCTTCCCTTGACCAACTTCGAATGGATGCTAAGAAACAAATGTGGGATATTGTTTTGTTATATGATCCTGACAGACTAGCGAGAAGATATTCTTACCAGGAGTTAGTTACAGATGAATTAAAGGAAAAGGGTATTGAAGTTATATATGTTACAACACCTGTACCTAAAAATGGCGTTGAGAAGATATTGTTTGGTGTACAAGGATTATTTGCTGAATATGAGAGAGCAAAAATAGCAGAGCGGTTTAGGTTAGGTAAAGTTCGTAAAGCAAAAGAAGGAAATATCATGGTGAGCGAGCCGCCTATTGGCTATACGTTTATTATTAAGAAAGGGAAAAAAGGAGATGAGAACTTCCGACATGGGTTTTATGAAATTAATGAAAAGGAAGCGGCTATTGTAAAAAAAATATTTAGTTGGGTTGGAGACGATCATATGACTTTAAGAGGGGTGGTAAGAGAGTTGCAAAAACTAAACATCTTGCCAAGAAAAAGTAAACGGGGAGTTTGGAGCACAAGCACCTTAAGCACCCTTTTAAGAAATAAAACTTATATAGGCGAAGGCCATTTCGGAGCATCCACTGCAATAGTCCCCAAAAAGCCGTTAAAGGATCTCGAATATAGAAAAATTAAGAAAACAAGTCGACGAATAAAGCCTGAATCCGAATGGATTAAAATAGCAACGCCACAAATTATAAATGAAGAACTATTTACAAAAGCCCAACAACAACTTAAATCAAACTTTCAGTTCTCTTCAAGAAATAGGAAAAATGAATATTTATTGGCCGGGAAAATATGGTGTACTTGTGGACGACGAAGAGCAGGAGAGGGTGCAATGAAGGGAAAGCATTTATATTACCGTTGCACTGATCGTGTTTACAGTTTCCCGTTATCGCCCACTTGTTTGGAAAAAGGAATCAATGCAAAGGTGGCAGATAATTTATTATGGAATAGCTTATTTTCCTTAATGACAAACTCTGAATTACTGTATACTATGGTAAAGGAATGGGTTGATAAAAAACAAACTATACTTAAAGAATTTGTTGTTGACACCACGGGGCTCAGTGAAGAAATAAAGAAGCTAAAAAAACAAGAGCAAAGATTCATCAAAGCATATGGGATGGAAGTGTTATCGCTAGAAGAATTTCAAAGTGTTGTTTTCCCGATAAGAAATGAAATAACAACTCTAAATAAAAAAATTATGGAACTGGGTAATGATAAAAAAAGTGATTCAGGTGTTACCTCAGTTAATGAAAACGAAATAGAAAAATTTGTTGAATTTATAGGCAATAGCGCTAATCAACTGAATTTTATTGTGAGAAAGAAAATAGTAAATGAAATCATTCATAAAATTACTGGGGATAAGCAAAAATTATTAGTAAAGGGAGTTTTCCCATTAAGTCTGAATTCAAATTATGTCTCATTGTGCACTAACGGTCGGAATCGTCAGGATTCAATTGGACATCCTCCCTATCTCTCTTCCTCAGAAGAAATAAAAGCAATACCATTTGAATTTATTCTAGATCTGCCTCCACCATGTATAAAAAAAATAATTAAAAAAGCTGCTTAAGTCTGGTATACTATTTACATGAATGAGCATAATGTAATTGCCAAAGAAGCTATAGAATTTGCTAAAAAACATAAAAAAGAAATCGCTTGTAGGCTTACAGATATTTTGTTATATCCTCCTGACCCTATCCCTATATCTGTATTCATGGCTGGTTCACCGGGAGCAGGAAAGACAGAGTTTTCAAGAAATCTTGTTGATCAATTTACTACCCCACAACGAAAGGTAATTTGTGTTGACCCAGATCAGCTTCGCTCTGAACTGCCAGGTTATATAGGAAAAAATTCATTTCTGTTTCAAGGAGCAGTCTCAATTATAACTGATCGAATTTTAGATCAAGTATTCCACCAAAACCAAAGCTTTATTTTAGATGGAACCTTTTCGCATTATGGCCCCGCGTATAAAAATATTATTCGTTCTTTAGAGCATAGTAGACAAGTTTTTATCTTTTTTGTATATCAGCATCCAGGCACTGCATGGGAAATAACTAAAAATAGAGAACGAATAGAAGGGAGGCAAATACCAAAAGAAGCGTTTGTTGATGAATTTTTCGCAGCTCAAGAAACGGTGATGAAGCTCAAAGCGGAATTTAAAGAAAAACTGTCTCTTTGTTTTGTTGATAAGGAAACATCTAAAGATACTACTCAAGTATATATGCAAATAGACTCCATTTATCAACACCTACCAGAGCGGTTTACTAAAGAACAGTTCTATAGTATACTAAAGACATATGAAATTTCATCTTAAAAACCTTTTTAACGGGAAGGTAAAACACGATTCTACACCGGGTATTTTTGCTGATTTTTTTCTCAATGCTACACCGGAAGAAAAAAAGGAAGTATTCTTAAAAGCTGCCCGGAAAGCGAATGAAGATCAAAAGAAATTCTTAGATATTCCAACACATGTTTTAGCTAGTCATAGAAAGCTCTCATAGATTTATAGCTCTATGAGGACCTTTTGAATATGGATAAGTTAATCTTGTTTTTTTTGGAACTCTCTCATGTCTCATTAAGTAGAATCTCGAAGGCATATTAAAAATGTACATGCACGAGGGCATAATCCATCAGAGAGCTTTGTTATGCATACGGCGTAAATCTTTGTCTATTCCTTATCACATCTCAAAGCAAATTAAGCTTGACAGTATTTATTTTTTTGCTATTTTGATACTGTATTTTTGAATTGCGAAGTCTCTCCTTCGAAAGTACATTCTCCTACAATAAAAATACGCTTATTATCAGATTTTCTCGTGCCTGCAATTTGATACTTCTCTTTTTTGACCGGCCTTGTTTTTAGGGCAAACTTCCCACAACTGAAGGTCTTAAGCGCTCCATCATTAGATGTTCCAGTACCATTTTCCAATAAAGGGATATCATTTTTTGTTACAAGAACATTTGTGTAATCCTGCATGATTTTTTATTTAAAAATTGATTTAATAAAATGGAAAAATAGTTAGTGATTGATTTTAAAGTACAGCAGCAACTGAATATTATAAGTCTGGTACTTGTAAAAGTTAACCCCATTTCAGTCCAAAGTTATTTTGACCGCCTTCCTGAAGAATTAGCAACGTTTTGTTGCCGGTCTCATATTTAATTTCTTTTGAGGCTCCTGCGCCTACTGTTACCTTAATAATTGAACCCGGACTAACATCCTTTGTGCTCTTTACGGTAGATTTTTTCGCAACAACCTGTGTCACGTCTTTCTCATCCGTTGAACGGTATTTGACAGATGCGCTAACTGGTAATTGCTGATTTGCTATTTCGATTTTAGCCATAATATAAGTTGAGATTTTTAAAAGTATAAGCTTAATCTTTCCGAAGTGAACATAAATTTCATAGTATAAATGTATTATTTTTATTTCATATTTATTTTTTTAATAAATATGAAATAATTAGATTTGTTCGTGTTACATTAGTACTTTAGTATAAACTATTAAGCTGACTTAAAGCCTCCCTCCTCTTTTAATAATTATTCAATTTTTTATAACCTTAAAAACTAAAACTTATGGCAACCTACATTCCAGGTTGGGACACTCTCGGTTACACCTTCGACATCTTTGGTACATACACTGATAGTTCAAAAAGGCTCCCACTTTTTGATGTAACTTTCGGTGACGAAAGTTACATGGATTATTTAGTACCTGAAAATGCATCATTAAATACTGCTATCAAACGTCATTCCGCTGATTTGAGAGCATTTACATCAAGACAAAAAGTGGAAGAAAGATTTAGCCAAAAAGCTGGTATCTCTGGAGGATACGGGTTTTTTAGTGCAGAATTTGAGGCTACATTTAAGACGAGTGAACAATCAGATGTGAGTTATGACTATGCGTTATATGAAAGTTATTCGAGACAATATTCCCTTTCCCTTAAGAATGCAACTGAAAGCGGCCTTGCAATTTGGGTAAAGAATGACGAAGATTATCAAAATATTCCTGATGTTTTTAATGAAGAGAACAGGGCACTTTTCTTTCGTTTTTTTCAAAAATATGGATTATACTTTGTGAAGGCAGTGGAAGTCGGATCGCGTCTTTATTACTGCGCTTCTGTTAATAAATCAGAAAAAAGCACAACAAAAGACATTGAGGTAAAATTCGCGATGGAAGTTAATGCTGTCTTTTCAGCAAAAGCAAGTTCAGCAACGGAATGGAATAAAATAGGACAGGAATGGGCAAGTAATCGTATCGTTAAAGTTATTGCAACCGGTGGCTCAAGTAGTATTCTCAATATGAGAGTGCCTGATTTTGGCTCTAATGACGAAGAAGCACTGGGGAAATGGTTAGAGAGTGCTGAGAAATCGCCTGCTATTGTTGATTTTGTATTGAAACCTATTTCTGATATATTTTCTGGCAAAAGAGCAACTGCAGTCCTTGCAGCAATAAAAGATTACCAAAAGCATTTAATGTTCATTGAGTCTAAAACAGGCTCGTGCCTGATTGTTGTCGATAATAAAGAGGCATTACCACAGCCCCAAGGGTCAAAGTTTTTAGGATTTCAATTAGTAGCGGTTAACAGAAGTTCAATAAGACCAGAATTTAAAAGATCTTATACAACGTATGAATGGTGGTCTGGACTCGAAGAGACCTACAACAAAATGTTAGTTGATATTGAAAAATACAATAACGATAAGTACATTATTTTATTTACGACATTTTCATGCTTTGCACGATCCGCACCTAATCCTGCATTTGCGAAATTTTTGCAAAACTGTGGTGCCGATTTCGGATTAAAAGATTGGCTGGATACAAAGGATTCTAATACTCCAGCACCACCAAGTACCATGGGCTTAAGTTGTGATTTGGTACACAATAACTATGTTATGGTAGGAATTCCTGGTTCGGCACCGGGCGCAGCTCATGAGACTTATACCAGAACAGGAAGCTGTGATACTGGCATTATGCATTGGACTCCCTCTAATGGTAATTGGCTCAACCCTCCAGCACCGGTAGCAGCAATGACTGTTGATCTCTTTTTGCTGAAAAATAATAAAATAGATCCAAAGAAACTAACAGCACATATACCTTATCCTAAAGGCTATGTCGTGCCTGATACAAAGAAAAAATTGTCTAAGAAAAAATAGTTGCTCCAAGTTTGTAGTGCATTTACAAAGTATTTTTTAAATTTTTCAGTAGTTGAGCAATGGTAAAAAAAAACCGAAAATATTAGTTGTTGGTGAAGGGTTTGCAGCTACTGGATTTTCAAGGATAGCCCATGGTATTATCGATCACCTTTATGAAGAGTATGCATTTTACCAATTCGCCATCAATCATAAGACTGACCGGGTAGAAGCCAGGTGGCCAGCCTATGGCAACCCCGATCAATTGGATGCTCATGGTCTGGACAGGTTGTCAGATATTATCAAAATAACGAAGCCACAGATTATTTTAATTTTAAATGATCTGTGGTTTTGTTGTATTCACGTACAAAGGTTGGTCAGAAAAAAGGTTCGGCCTATTATTGTAGTATACTGTCCGGTAGATGGTATTTTAACAAGGCCCGAACTTTATTCCGCTTTAATCTTGTCTAACCAAGTTGTAGCGTATAATAAATTTGGCAACCATGAACTCAGCAAAATTTATGATATACCTCAGACTGTATTATCTACTTACGGAGCAACAGAAAGAATTAAAGTCATCCCACATGGATTAGATACGAATTCGTTTTATCCTTTTCAAAAGAGCAATTTAAGCGACCGTAGAGAAGCAAAGCGAATTTTTTTTGGAAATGACTTCTCTGAGAATGGATTTATTGTTTTGAATGCCTCCAAACACCAATTGCGTAAAAGAATAGATCTAACTATCAAAGGATTTGCACAATTTTCAAAAGATAAACCTTGCAATGTTAAACTGTACCTGCATACGGGGGCCACTTTTCAAGGCCCGGATATTAGGACATTAGCGGAACAAGAGGGAATTTCAGATCGGATTATTACCTCCCCAGGATGGCTGAAAACACATCCTGCCTTAGATGAACAGCAGTTAAACTTATTGTATAATGCGTCCGATGTCGGTATTAATACTTCGATGGGCGAAGGATGGGGCCTAGTCAGTTTTGAACATGCTGCAACAGGTGCCCCACAGATTGTTCCTGCGCATTCTGCATGTAAAGAACTTTGGCAAAATGTGGATACTATGATACCAGTCAAAAAAGAGATGGAGCACACTGGGCTGGCTATGTTATGGGGTGAAGTTGACCCGGTTGATATTGCCAAGATGTTAAATAAGTTATACAACGATGAAGATTTTAAGAAGTCACAAACCCAAAAGGCTTACGATACTGCAAATCAGGAAATTTATAATTGGGACAATATCGCAAAGCTCTGGAACGAATTATTCCATAAATTGCTTGAAGCAAAAGACTAGGGCCAAAGTAAACCTGGTAATTGCAATTCATCAAAAAGACAATTTGACAACTTTTTTAGATTTTCTGGTAAAATAAAAATGAACTCTATTGGCAGATAGGCTTTCCTGCAAAAATTACTGCACTTGAACTAATAACTACAAACTGATATAGTTGTAGGTATGAATACACCTACAAAAGGGGGCTTCAGGCATATAGTTTTCAAAGACGATAATACATGGTATGCAGTCGCTATGGAATTTAATATTGTAGAATCAAGCGATGATCCCAAATTAGCGTTTTTCAATTTACTCCAAGCAGTCGATGGATACATTAAATCTGCAAAAAAAATAAACGGTACACGATATCAATTTCTAAATCAAACTTCTGATCCCGAATATGAAAAAATGTGGGCCAACCTGCATTCACCACAGCCAATAAGTTCTCCTTACCAGATTAACATGTATGGATACTCGCAGGTATAATGCCTAAAAAACTTGTTAACTGGACATTTAAAAATGTTGAACACTTTTTAAAGAAAGCAGGCTTTGTTTTGAACTATACAAATGGAAGTCACTATTATTATACAGGACAGTTTGGGGGAATGGTACGGAGCGTTTGTGTTCCATTTCATGGAAGTAATTCGACAATAAAATCAAGAACATTTAAAAGTATTATTTTACAATCCGGAATTCCGATGAAAGACTGGATGAAATAATATAAATCCTTGCTAAATTTAAAACTTAAATTTTCACCCTATCTTATTTAACTACTTTAAATAAGTAGAATTAGTTGATGGATGGAATCACTTATATCGCCGTTACCAATTATAAAAATAAGAACATAAAATTCGGTATTAAAAAGACTGACCGTTTTGGACATATTTACTGTATCGGTAAAACAGGAAGCGGTAAATCAACCCTGTTATTAAACATGGCTATTTCCGATATTCTCAGTGGAGAAGGAATTGCATTGATAGACCCTCATGGAGATATTGCAGAAGAGATACTTCAATATGTACCTAAGAAAAGAATTACTGATGTTATTTATTTCAATGCTACGGATAAAGACTATCCAATAGCGTTTAATCCGCTTCACAACGTTAAAGAAGAGGATAGATATACTGTTGCCTCAAACATAGTTACTACGTTGAAAAAAATATGGGCAGAATCATGGGGGCCGAGATTAGAACATATTCTCAGGAATGCATTACTGTCATTGACCTATTACCCGCACAGCACATTACTCGATATCGTGCCATTACTGACTAACTATGATTTCAGACACCGTGTCTTACTTTCTGTTTCGGATATGACTATTCATGAATTTTGGCAGAAAGAATTTGAACCATTATCTCCACACAAGAAAAATGAATTCATTTCACCGATTGTCAACAAGGTAGGACTGTTTACTGCACACCCGCTATTGCGCAACATCTTAGGACAACGCCAATCAGCAATCGATATCGGCACAATTATGAATACGCAAAAGATACTGATCGTAAATCTTTCCAAAGGCTCACTCGGAGAAGCGGGAACACAATTACTGGGATCATTACTGATCACACAATTTCAAACAGCTTCATTGCAAAGATCGAAACAGCCCATCAGTTTGCGCATTCCATATTATCTGTTCATTGATGAAATGCATTCTTTCATGACACTTTCATTCGCTGATATTTTATCAGAGTCAAGAAAATATGGATTGTCGCTTTTCCTGACACACCAGTTTACAGACCAGGTAGATGAAGATATACTAAAGGCAATCCTGGGCAACATAGGTACGCTTATCTCTTTTAGAATTGGCGCTAATGATGCAGAGGTATTAAAAAGTGAATTCTATCCTGTGTTTGATGAAACTGACCTTATTAATTTGCCACGATACCATATCTATCTTAAACTATTAATTGATGGCACAGCTTCACAGCCTTTTAGCGCGACTACTTTGCCACTGAAATATACTAAGCACTATTTAAAAAATGAGATCATCCATTATTCAAGAACAAAATATGCCAGTGAAAAAGAGATAGTCGAGCGGGGATTATATGCAAAGAGAATAGGCATTAATGATGATAAAAAAGAAAACACATTGTTCTAGCATTCTGCCTCCCACTATAATTTTTTAAAAATAACTGATCAGCATTTTAATAGCTTGGTAGGGTACAATAAAATAATTGTCGCAGGTACTTGCAATTTCAAAAAATATTTCCGATTTTGTTTAGATACTCTTAACCTTAAACACCTAAGCTATGCCACTACCTATTTCACAGGTACTTGCCCAATGGGCACATGCCTTCCCATTTTTTTCGCTGTCTTCAAATGAATTTTATTCCACAGCCGAACAAATCATTAAGGAACATGAATTCCCGAAGATTAAAATTTCGAGAGTGAATAATAAAGAAGGAGGCCTATTATCAGCTTCGCGTGAATATTTACGAATAAAGCACCGGGAATTAGTATACGAAGTCTGCGCTATGCCCTTTGGAAAAGACTTTTGTATTTCCTCATGGTTTTATGAAACAGAAGGTAGAATCAAACAATTACTGCGAACTACCAAGATTGGAGACTTTCTGGTATCGTTTATCAAAAAAAAGACATTTTACCAGGCGGATAAGGATGCGATGTTTAAATCCTGTGTTCACAATGCACTCATGGAGGCGATTGATAAAATGACGGAAGCCAAAGGATACAGGCTTTCAGAACAAGAACGAAAAATAACAGCAGGAAACAAGTAAGAATATCATGACTCAATCAGAATACTTTACGTCCCAGTTTTATACATGGGAATATCGTGGGCGTGGATATTTCCTGTCGGATATGCCTGTTCAATTAGAACCACCCTTCATTCCTTTTTTCAGGCACGGGTACCAGCCTGAATATATTGATGATGGTAAACGCCATACAGTCGTAAGTTGGGTTATCGAAAAGCTTAAAGGAAAAAAAACGATCCTAAGCAATCATGATATAGAGCCGTTGGACTATGAATTATCAGAGGTATTTGAACAAATAGAAGAATATGCTATTGCAGCAATCCAGGTGAGGCTTTCAAAGGAAAGAAAAATCACCCCCGAAAAGATGAAGGCGTTGCTCTTAATGCTTTCATACATGGAATCACCGGTATCATTTGAAGTATTCGCCAATGCAACCGAAATTATTATCCAGTTTGTATGTAATGATAGTGACCGGGAACATATCTCTACTAATATCAACGCCTATTTTCCTGAATGTATCTTGATAGAGAATAATACTTTTCTTGAAAACATTGTAAAGCCCGGCATTGAAACGTCCGTTGTTGATTTTGGATTAAAAGAAGAATTTGTCCGGCCCCTGCTTACGGCCAAAAATTTTACAATCGATTCACTGACTCCTTTATTCGGTATACTTGATAATTTTAAAGAGGACGAGCAGGGAGGAATACAGATTATTTTTCAGAGCACAGTAAATAATTGGCGTGAAAGTATTTTCCATTCTGTTACACTTTCTGATGGGAAATCTTTCTTTGAGGATGAACCTGATGCGCCGAAGCTTGCGCTTGAAAAGATACAAAGCCCACTCTTTGCGGTTACGATCCGGGCATTTGGTCAAGCGACTACCGGGGAACAGGCTAAAGAAATAGTACAAAGAATCAGCAATGCAGTAATGAATGCAACCCGCGGCAGCTGGAATGAGCTGGTGCCATTGCTGACAGATTCTTATGATATACAGGAGCGGATAAATGATGTGTACCTCCGACAATCACATCGTTTGGGAATGTTACTCAATGCCGATGAACTGGTAAATATTCTTCATTTCCCTTCTGAGAATATACATTCAGCAAAACTTATCGGAGGTCATCGAAAAACTAAGGAGGTGCCTGCACTTGCCAAAAGAAAGACATTTGAACTTGGCAGCAATTCACACAATGGGTTAACGGAAGCAGTGTGTGAAGATATTGATGCACGTGTAAAGCACATGCATATAATCGGCGCTACCGGTACTGGTAAGTCAACACTTATTGCAAATCTTGTACTCCAGGATATTGAAAAGGGAATTGGTATTGCGCTCTTTGATCCGCACGGTGATCTGATAGATGATGTTATGGCCCGGATACCAAAAGACCGGTTGACTGATACAGTACTTATTGATCCATCCGATACAGAGTTTCCAATCGGACTCAATATTTTAGAAGCACATAATGATTTAGAAAAAGAAATTCTTTCATCTGATCTTGTTGCTTCATTCAGGAAATTATCTACATCATGGGGTGATCAGATGAATGCAGTGTTTGGTAATGCAATCATTGCAATGATTGAAAGTGGTCAACATTCAACACTCCATGACCTGCGGAGATTCCTGGTAGAAAAAGAGTACCGGATGAAGTTTCTACAATCAGTACAAGACCCATCTATATTATATTATTGGGCGAAAGAATACCCGTTATTAAAAACAAATTCTATCGGCCCGATATTAACCCGGATGGATACATTTCTGCGACCAAAGACAATCAGGAATATGGTCATACAAACCACCGGCCTTGATTTTCAGAATTTATTAGCAGAGAATAAAATTATACTGGTAAAACTTTCACAAGGATTAATAGGAACAGAAAATAGTTATTTATTGGGTTCATTAATTCTTTCAAAGATTCACCAGGCTGCACTTGCACGACAACAAAGTTCATCCCGGAATCCCTTCTTTATTTATCTTGATGAATTCCAGAACTTCATTACACCTTCCATTAAAGAAATGCTTTCAGGCGTTCGGAAGTATAATGTCGGGCTGGTTTTATCCCACCAGGATTTGCAACAGTTACAGCGGGAGGATGGTGAATTGTTGAATAGTGTGTTAGGTAATACCTATACGCGGGTTGTATTTCGTGTAGGAGAAACAGATGCAAAGAAATTACAGGATGGGTTTAGTTCCTTTGATTTTACAGACTTACAGAATTTAGGAAGAGGCGAAGCAGTTATCCGGATCGAGCAACCTAAATATGATTGTTCATTGGACACGAAACCTCTCAGCGATGTTTCTGATGAAGAACAGCAACTAAGTATCAGTGCAATCATATCTCATTCAAGAAAGACATACGCGAAGGAAAAGACAGCAATCGAAAAAATATTATTCGATACTTTAAAAACAGACATACCTGTTGAAGACAAACCTGTCCCTGAAAAACAAATCATTCAGAAAGAAGAGCATCCTATTACGATTGAAAAGAAAACTATCGGTGAAGCAAAGGAAATTATACCAGATACCCACGTTGATACGTTACCTGAACAAAAGGAAAAGAACAGTTCGCAACATGCCTATTTAAAAATGCTGGTAAAGAAAATGGCAGAGTCACGCGGCTATGTTGCAGTAATTGAAAAGCAATTAGCAGACAATACCGGGCAAATCGATGTTGTTATTTCAAGAGGAGACAAACAAATTGCCATCGAAATATGCAACACAACTGATGCTGAGTGGGAAATGCACAACATTACAAAATGTATTACCGCAGGCTATCCAATAATTATTTCTCTTTCGGTTAATACAAAGCAGCTTGAGAAAATCAGAAAGAAGTGTGTATCAGAGATACCTGATTTTGAGAAAGCCAATGTTTTGTTTTTAACCCCGGATAGTTTATTTCAGTACCTCGATTCAGAAACCAAACAGGAACTGCCACAGGAACAAATCATTAAAGGATACCGGGTTAATGTTTCGTATGATACCTTGACGCAGGATGAGATGGAACAAAAAAGAAAAAGTGTTGCCAGTGTTGTGTTGAATTCTTTACGAAAGAAAAAATAAATACTTGGCCGATTTAGACAGGGCAATAAAAAAAGCCAAGGTGAAAACCCCGGCTGTGTCTAATACGTACCCTAAGAAAACTGGGTTGAAGTTAGTGTAATCAGAACAAATCCAACTGACTGCTGTCATCCTTTTTGCGTTTATTGAACGGGGTCTTGCTTAATTGAATAGACGCACTCCGTTGCTCTTCCTGCCGGGCCAGGAATGAGTTGTTATGCAGATGCCAGAGTTTTGATTTTTCTTTACTGTCAATTTTAAAAATACCAAGCGGCAAACATGAAATCCGGTATGCTGTTACAAAGTCATCCGGGTCAAGAGCATTGGCACACATTACTTCACTATGCCATGCTCCATGCATGAATAGATTTAGAGCTGTCATCTTAACGCATGTGTGATCGACATCAATACCATAATATTCCTGTCTTGCTCCATGTAGTTTTCGTGAGGCTAATAACATTCTTCCTGAACCACAGCAGGGATCAAGAATGCGTAATGGCTCTTTTACTTCTTCATTGTTATCCACAGTAAGATCAGTGTGCGTAATGGAAGCCATAAGCTCACAGACTGGAAAGGGAGTAAAGAACTGGCCATTGCGTCCGTTTGAAATATGCTCTTCAAAAAATTCTCCCAGGATATCATTTCCCAAAGATGATGTTGCACGCTCTTCCATTTCTGAAATTAATGCAGCGAACGCTTTTGAAAACTCATGGCGCAAGTCAGAATCTTTATATTTTTCTATTGCGGCCAGGTATTCATCTTCATACCATGATTTATGAGTCGCAACATTTTGAGTGCAGGCCGCCATAGACATGGTAAGGAAATCGTCAAAGACAGTGAAAAGAGAAAACCGGTGGCTGATAGTTAGAATTATTTCAGCGAATTTGTTTTTGGAAAGATCAGAAGGAGTACTATTCTTCTTGTGTTGTTTTGCCATAATACTTTTTCAGTATTATAGCAGAAAAATAAAAAGAGAAAAATAGTGAAGGAGAGATTGAAAAATTTATATAGTAGTTTCAGTCTTGGGGTTTTGTGTGTTATTCATGTTGTGATAAATTATTGATATAGCAGCGATGGCGAGTGCGGTTTCATACGATTTTCTAAGTTGTTTGTCATTGCTCAACTTTGTTAATATAGATAACCATCCGATATAGGCTAAAATAACTACAGGTGTAGCATACTTATTCCAGAATCTGAGTAAGTTCTTATAGTGTAAACTTGGTAAATTATCCTCAATCAATTTGTCGAATACTTTTATACCAAAATAAGTAGCGACCATTGTGAAAAGGAGTTTCATGTTGGTTTCTTTAAGTGTTATTTTTTCTTTTCCAGCATATTCATCAATTTCTCATTCTGCTTAGTCAGTCGTTCAATTTCCTTATCCTTCGTGTCAAGTAATTGCTGGTATAAATCTTTTTGGTCTGTATAAAAATGCTCAATGTGTCCAATCCCTTGTGTTCCCTGATTGGAGGCTTGATTCTGAATAATAATTGGCTCATTCGAAGTAATATCGGCAACGGTTACCCCAAGCACTTCTGCAATTTTCTTAAGCGTATCAATATCAATTTTCTTTTGTTGATTTGTCTCTATACGAGAGTATGAATTCTGATTTATGCCAAGCTGATTTGCCACATATTCCTGTGACAAACCTCTCAGTGTTCTGAAGGCCCTGATCTTCGTTCCGTACATTGTATTTTTTTCCATAAAGATAATTTAAAGTGTATAGAATATCCATTTTAATGATACTTTATCTGCACACAGGATAGGATATACAAGCAATACACTTAAACTTTGAATTCTATTATTTTATCGCCAAATCTAAGCAATAATGAAACGTTCAACCGTAATCACACTTTTATTATTTTTTCCAATCTTAAACAATCAAAATCAAATATTCAGAACTTGACAGAACGATTGTCTCTGTCAACGATATTGTAGGGAGAGGCATAATCTTCAAAAGTAGGGAAAGCAGCTTTCGTTTTATGTTATAAGGTTAGAGCCGCCTTTCAATTCAGTAATGTTTAAAAATAAAAAAATGAAACATTTAGTCAGAAGCCCGAAAATGAGCTTTGTCATTTTCATTTCTTTAACTGTTGCTCTGATTAGCTGCAGCAAGAATCCTGAATCTACGCCAACACCTACACCACCACCAGATCCAACGCCCAAAGCAGCAACTTTCAGTTTTACAGCAGTTACACCCATAGATCCACAGCGGAAAGATACAGCGTGGTATGGCGATGTAAAGCAGGTAACATGTACCTGGAGTAATGCAGATTCCGTTGTTATCAATGGAGTAAAAATAAACAGCACCACAGGAACTAGCCTCACGACTCCGATTTTAACTGGAAATTTTGCATACAGTGGGACTGCCTTTTCAAAAGGTGGAAATGCCAGCGATAGTAAAACTATCTTTGTTTATTCTCAAGTAAGAACGATGCTTTGTAAGGATTCACCAAAGTGGCAGATGTCTTCTAAGACAGGGATAAGTTCTACGGGTATAACAGCTCCTCCAGCGACACTGGATCCTAATAAATACACGTATTTTCCTAATGGAAGTTTTCAGTACCTGAATTCTTCGGGAAATCTTGTTACAGGAGGATCATACTCTTTGCTTAATAACGATACAAAGTATTCATCTGCTGTCGGCGTTGTTTGGGATATAACATCCCTTACTTCTAATCGCTGGGAGATGACCAGGACATACAATGATCCATTTACTACAGGTGTTACCTGGACGGAAACGATCGTGTACGTAACTGTTCCTTAATTTGTAAACATTTCAGTTTACAAAATAATGTATCCTCTGTTTAGTATGGTGTGCGCCGTAAAAATACTGAATAAATATATATCGCTTTTTGCTGCTCTATTATTAAAATAAGCATTTAAGCATTACGGTTAATTATATTCTTACATATTTATTTATTTTCGAATAAGGAAGTTTACGTTTGCACCCAATATCTATTTACCTTCTTCTTTAGAACCCGTAAATACTTTTTACCCTAATTTATTTTCAACATTTTTATTGAACTCTTATTTTTTGCCGAAGGCACGAGATAGGATTAATTATACCCAAATTTGTTGTGTTTCTATTAGCAATGGAAATGCAATGAGGAAAACACTAATAAAAAGTGAGGAATACACCACTGAACCCTAACAATCTTTGGTGATGTTTGTCCTCAAATAACCCTAACAGCAAAACATACTACCTTATGAGTCTTGCCCGGCTCTGTATATTGATAACCTTGATCACATTGCCTGTGCTACTCTCTGCACAGAAAGCAGATAGTGTGATCAACCGGCAACTAACTATTGCTGACTCTGCAATTCATCTTCCCTCTAAATATCTCGCCCAGGTAGATTCTAAAGTTGATAAGTATTACAACCGCATTACTTCCAAAACAGAAAAGGCCTTAGAGAAACTTTCACGCTGGGAAAATAAAATTCATGCTTTAGTAAAGAAGGCGGGACCGGAAGCTGAACAGAAACTCTTTGGAAATAACCAACTTACATTCGCTGTAGTCCTGGAAAAGTATAAAGAAGGTAAAGAGATAGCTCAACACTACAAGAGCCAGTACAATGAGTACACTGATAAACTTTCCACATCTGTAAAATATCTTGATGACCAGAAACAAAAACTGGAAGAGCAGTATGTGAAGCCCGTTAAAGCTGCTAAGGAAAAGATTGAAAAATTACAGGATCAGGAAGATAACACAGCGGCAGTACAGAAGTTCATCAAAGACCGGAAAAAGCAGTTGATGGATCAGGCAATACAGTACATTGGCAAGAGCAAATACCTCGCTAAGATCAACAAAGAAAGTTACTACTATGTTGAGACCATTAAGAATTACAAAGAACTTTTCAATGATCCGAAGAAAGCAGAACAGACAGCGCTGACCATTCTCAATAAAATTCCTGCCTTCCAGGAGTTCATGAAAAAAAACAGCCAGTTAGCTTCTTTGTTTCGTGTGCCGGGTAATTATGGAACTGCGCAAAGTATTGCAGGCCTGCAAACAAGAGCAAGTGTCAATGCATTAATACAGGACAGAATTGCATCTGGTGGCCCTAATGCCCAACAACAAATCTCACAAAATATTCAGGCTGCACAGGCTGAACTTTCTAAAATAAAAGACAAGATTATGAAAGCCGGAGGTGGCGGCAGTGATGCGGAGATACCTGATTTCAAACCCAATATGCAGAAAACAAAAACCTTTTTACAAAGGCTGGAATATGGAAGCAATTTTCAGTTCAGCAAACAAAATAGTTTGCTTCCAACAACTGCTGATATCGGGTTGAATATCGGGTATAAAATAAATGATAAATCAGTAATTGGTTTAGGAGGAAGTTATAAGATGGGTATGGGCAGTATTCAGCATATCAGCATTACACATCAGGGCATCGGCCTGAGAAGTTATATCGATTGGAAATTGAAAAAACAATTTTTTGTAACCGGTGGTTTTGAAATGAATCACAATTCGGCATTTAAAAACATTCAGCAGTTACAATCGTATGAAGCATGGCAACAGGCAGGATTAATCGGCCTGACTAAAAAGATGAGCATTAAAACAAAATGGACGAAGGGAACAAAACTACAGTTGCTGTATGATTTGCTGGCAAACACGCATGTACCCATAAGCCAACCGGTAGTATTCAGAATTGGATACGCTTTTAAATAATAAACAAAATCTAAGACGAATAAATATTTATTATCAAAAATTCATACAATGAAATCTATCTCAAAATTGATCTGTGCCTGTATTGTTTTATTGCTTGTCCTGCAACCGGATAATCTGCTGGCCCACACAAGAGCACTTACTGACATTACGGTTGGGCATCGCAGCAATGATTCCACCGGGACGGTGAGTATCAGCAATGCAAGTATTCAGCAGTCAATAATTCCACTGATCAAATGGATAAAGAATACTACGATAACTTCAGAAAATCCTTCGGTTATAGTGTGCACCAACAATGCATATCTTCTGTTCAATGTTACCGATTCTCTTGGAAAAAAATCAGCCATAGCAGTTCAGTTATCTGAAACCAGTTCCGGCAATTTTACTTTTACCGATGGTGGTGGTAAAGAGTTGCATATTGCTTCGGGTACCGGTGGATGTACCAGTTGTATATATAATAAAGAAAATGGCAGGCTTTCCTTCGCTACCTGCGCGGGTAGTACAACTGTGCGTTGCAGGGATGAATTACATTTCCTGTTATCCTACTAAGCCCGCGAACTAATCAACAAATAAAAAGATAAAATAATTATTAAACACGTTTATAATGAAAAAAATATTCCTGGCAATCTGCATTTGTATTGCCGCATCGTCTGCAAACGCGCAATGG
>JBDUCW010000145.1:0-11065 GCA_040003235.1 Ferruginibacter sp.
AGCAATTTAGATTGATGGTCTTTCATCCGAATATATCTTTCGAAAAATTAAAAACCATCAAAGCCCCTGTATTAGTAATGGCCGGCGACAGAGATGCCATCAAAACAGAACATACGGTTAAAATTTACCAGGCCATACCCAACGCACAACTTTGCATTGTACCCGGCTCAACCCATTTTTTTGCGAGTGAAAAACCAAATCTTTTTAATGAGATAGTAGCGGATTTTTTTGAACGGCCATTTGAGATGCCCTCTACGATTAAAATTTCTCAACAATGGGCAGAGCAGATCATGAAACAAGCGAAAAATAAATAGCAATTATTATACACACAACAGCAATACAGAAAAAAGTTATACTGCTGTTGACAGTGCAGCAATAACGGACAATTGCAAAGAACGATGCAATTATTAAAACAGCAATAATATAAGATGTGGCGAGTTAACCCGGTAGTGATACCGGGTCTTTTAAATATGTATACTTAAGCAATCTGCTGAATAATTAAATGCGGCATTACCTGTTATCTTTTTTGTTACCTTGAGTGACAGCGATAATTTCAGCTTGAAATATATTTCAGTACTTCTAAAATTCCTGATCATGGAAAAGGTTGAATTAAAAGAAAGAAAACTTGCAGGACTGTCTTTAAAAACAAAGACCAGCAATACCAACGGTCAGTCTACTATAGATTGTGAAAACCTATGGCATGAATTCATGGCCCAAAAATATATGGATATTATTCCGGGCAGGATCAATGAGATCATCGGAGCTTATCATCAATACGAAGGGGACAGCAGTCATCCTTTTTCTTATTTTATTGGATGTGAAGTAAAGTCAGACAGCACTATTCCCGATGGATTGGATACACTTATCATTCCTGCGGGTAATTTTATGAAGATTGCTGCCAAAGGTAAAATGCCGGATTGTGTAACGGATGCCTGGAAAAAAGTCTGGGTAGCTGATCTGCCGCGTACTTATCAGATCGATTTTGAAATATACGATGAACGCAGTAAGGATTGGGAAGATGCGCAGGTGGATGTATATATTTCAATCCGGTGATTCAACGGGGTAATATTAATAGCCCAATATGGCCATTAGCAATAAGCCCTGCCTCTGTTTGGTTTAGGTCATCCTTTTTAATTAGCGTACCTTCCCCACCATCCTCAAGAAGACCTTCTTAAAAATCCCATTTTATAGCAATGTTGGCGGCTGCGATATCCGGAAGGACTGCAATTTTTTGCAATCGGATATTTCAGTAACACGTGCCGGTATTTTTAATCGTTAACCAGGAAGTTAAAACCTAAAATCAATGACGAATGTTTTAAAAAGAAATAATGTAAATGTTGTGGGTGACGGAGAAGCCGTCATGTTATTTGCGCACGGATTTGGTTGCGATCAGAAAGCATGGAATCATATCAAAGATGCTTTTCCCCCAAATTATAAACTTGTGTTGTTTGATTTTGTAGGTGCCGGAAAATCTGACATCAGTGCTTATGACCCGCAGAAATATTCTTCTTTAGACGGATATGCAACCGACATCATAGAAATATGTGATGCACTGGCCTTGAAAAATATAATCTTTGTCGGGCATTCAGTAAGTTGTGTCATTGGTGCACTTGCGGCCATCAGGCGACCGGAGATTTTTAAAAAGCTTATTTTGATCGGTCCTTCTCCCTGTTATATTACCAAAGGAGATTATGCAGGAGCATTTGACCAGGAAACGATTGACTCATTACTAACGGTGATGGACGAAGATTATATCAGCTGGGCAAGATCACTGGCTCCGGCTATCATGAATGCTGATAATGGCCTGGCACTTACAGATGAATTATCGGAAAGTTTCTGTTCGATCGATCCGGTTATCGCGAAGCAATTTGCAAAGGTTACTTTTTTATCAGACAATAGAAACGACCTTCCTTTGATACCGGTTGAAAGCCTGACAATACAATGTGCTGAAGATATGATCGCTCCAATGTTCATTGGTCAGTACATTAAAGATCATACACCCAATAACACATTAACGGTATTAAATGCGCATGGCCATTGTCCGCACATGAGTCACCCGGCTGAAACGATAGCAGCAATTAATGCCTTTTTATAGTTCAACAATATATATTGTATTTTTATAGTACAGCCTTAAATTGAGATATTATGCAACCAGAAAAAAATAAAGAACAGAAAAAGATGACAGATCAATTAACACCGGAAACCTATGACCTTTATGCACCCCCGGTTTATGGTAAGATATTAAGCATTGTTCACAAAGGCCCGATCGCCAACAAAATACTGGAGAAGGTTTTTATAAATACATATAAAAACAAAAGCTCACTTTCTTATCCGCTGCAGGGCCCGTTAGTATCCTTACTCAACCAGGCCCGTGAAGAAAGTTATAAAACCATTAAGGCACTCACCATATTCAGAGAATGCTGTTCGGGCGCAACTATCAGTATCCAGGAAAAAAAATAATACTTAGTATTAAAAACAATTATTTTTTCTTAAGCAGTTCTATCTCTTCCTGTAATTTTTTTATCATTGCCTGCTGTTCCTGCACAGCTTTTACAAGAGGCACTACAAAATCGGCATAACTCAATCCGTATGCATCCTTATCATTCTGAGGTTTATAAACGCCACTGAAATCATAATGCAGTGTTGCTGCTGTTGTTTCCACTTCCTGTGCAACAAAACCGCTGTATAATTTTTGCTCCTTTTTATTGATCGCATCTTCACGCTGTTGTTTTAATGGATCGCGGTCATTTGCTGAAACACCCATCAATTCATTCAATCCCCTGATATTATAATTGTAGGTCACAGGCCTTAACGCAGTAATAAAATCAAGTCCAGGTACATTTTCCTGGATATTTCTTTTGAAACGTCCGTCGGACATAATCACAAAACTACCTGCTGCTTTTACAGATGTTACGGATGTGTTGCCGAGCATTACCTGATTGCTGGCTGTCACGATTGCAGTGGCCCCAAGTGCTGTGGCATTGGTCAGGTTGCCGGCTGATACATTCGAAGAACCGCCGATCGTTGTATTGTCATTGCCGGAGGTATTGCTGTTTAATGCCTGGTAACCAAATGCTGTATTCCTCAACCCGCCTATGTTTGAAGCCAGTGCTTCTACACCTGTGGCCGTATTAAAGTAGCCAATATCGTTTACGTATAACGCCCGTTTTCCTGTGGCCGTATTGGCATCACCAACCGTATTGCTTTGTAATGATTTTGATCCAAGCGCCGTGTTATCTGTTGCCTGATATGACACCACAATGCCGATCCCGTTTTTATTCAGGGCTGAATCTCCTATGGCTACGAGGTTGCTTCTGTCAATACTGTTAACCATTGCATCGGTGCCGATGGCAACATTTGAATAACCCGTTTGATTTGAATACAGTGTTGAATTACCGATCGCTGTATTTCTCGATCCGGCGGAATTATTATACAACACCACTGATCCGATCGCAATGTTATAAGCACCGCTGGTATTGTTTATCATTGTGTTTTGTCCTACAGCCGTGTTACCGCTGCCGTTAGTATTGCTCCCTAATATACCTGATCCTACTGCTGTATTGCCGCTGCCGGTGTTATTATTTTTTAATGAGGCAAAACCAATAGCAGTATTGTTTAGTCCCTGGGTATTGCTATTAAGTGCTGTAGAACCGAATGCGGAATTTGCTGCGCCGAATGTATTTGCGGATAATGTTTGAAATCCGACAGCAGTGTTATCATAGCCCTGAACATTTGCATAAAGTGATTTTGATCCGACAGCAGTATTGTTTGCAGCTTCATAAATTGCAACAGAGCCCTGCCCGTTATTAAACAATGCTGAATCACCGATCGCAACAAGATTTGCTTTGCTGGTATTATTATAAAGTGCCCGCCGCCCCATTGCCACATTTGAATACCCTGAAGTATTGGAATAAGCAGCCTCACTTCCCATTGCAGTATTGCTTGATCCGTTTGTATTAGATCGTATCGTGTTGTCACCTGTTGCAACGTTATAAAAGCCGGTAGTGTTGGATACCAATGATGCAAGTCCGAAAGCAGTATTTACCGAGCCACTGGTATTCGCAACTAAAGCATTGCCTCCTGCCGCAGTATTTGATGACCCGGAACTATTGTTGGCCAATGCACTCACGCCCAATGCTACATTGCCGGAGCCAGTACTGTTTGCAAGGGAATGTGCACCGATTGCAGTATTAAAATTCCCTGTACTGGAAAACATGGTACCGTTTCCGACTGCAGTATTCTCGTATCCGTCAGTATTGGCTCTGAGTGTTTGTGATCCGATTGCGGTATTACCATAACCGGTGTTGTTGCTGAGGCCCGATTCATAACCTAGAAGAGCGTTGGCGTAACCGGTAGTATTGGCGGCGGCGGCATTGAATCCTAAAGAAATACTATTACCAAAAATTTTCCCTGCCGGGAAATTATTTATTTTAAATATAATGGGTTGATTATCGGTAGTACCAATGAAATTGGTAGAAGGGTTGGTGCCACTGTTGCCGGTAAGACTCCATGCCGGTAGAGCCGTTGATAATATCTGCCAGGAAGGGCTACCCGATGTACCATAGTTAAAATAAAAACCGGGCGTATTATCTGTCTGGTAAATGAGCAGACCCGTTGCCGGAAAACTTATAAATCCGCGTTGCGATAAAGTCATCCTGGGAATGAGCAATCCTTTATTGGTGCTTGTCACATCCAGTTGGGCAGATGCATCAGGCGTGGTGATACCGATGCCTACATTTTGTGCAATACAATTCATGCAGAAAAAAAGAACCACGGTGATCAGTATTGTTTTTTTCATAATGATTAATTTGATACAAGGTACAATTCTCAACAAACAATATTGGTTTAAAATTTCAAGACCGGGGCGGGTTAAATTAAATGAAACAAATGATAACTTTTTCGCGAAGCCCGGTATCTTTGCCTGCATATTTTCTTTGTTTATAGGTCACCAGGTAAACAGGAATATTATTTAAGAAAGCATCATCAAGGATCTTCATCTTTGCAATTCGATTTCAATAATTTATAAACGACAGTATGCGGAAAATAATAACAACAGTAGTTTTCTTTTTTTTATTGACGGATATCTTCGGACAAACTGCCGACAGCAGTTTGAAGATCACGCATCTGACCGGTGATTTTTATGTTTACACAACTTTTAATTTATATAAGGCCGTGCGCATACCGGCAAATGGATTGTACCTGGTAACGGATAAAGGTGTCGCTATGTTTGATACACCCTGGGACACTACGCAGTTTCAACCCTTGCTCGACAGTATAAAAATCAGACATCATAAAAAAGTTGTGTTGTGTATTGCCACACATTTTCATGCCGACAGAACCGGAGGGCTGGAATATTACAGGAAGCAGGGCATCAAAACATATACTACCATTCAAACGGATGAACTCAGTAAAAAAAATGGTATGAAAAGAGCTGAGTTTTTAATGGGTAAGGACAGTGTCTTCACAATCGGGCAATATTCTTTTCAAACTTATTATCCGGGTCCTGGACATACAGCAGATAATATTGTGATCTGGTTTGACAAGCAAAAAATACTGTATGGCGGCTGCCTAATAAAAAGCACAGAAGCTGATGATTTGGGAAATCTTGGAGATGCAAATGTAACTGCCTATGCTTCCAGTATTGAAAACGTTCAGAGAAAATGTAAGGATCCGAAATATATCATACCGGGGCATGATGACTGGAAAAATATACAATCATTAAAACATACTTTGATAATGGCACGGGAACTTAAAAAGAAAAACTAGGCTGTTGAAAAAGCAATACACAAGAAAAAACAGGTCCAGCTTTTTGCATTGGAAATAAAGTTTATTAAATGTCGCTAGACAAAATCAGGAAGAAATAAAAAAGAATGCTGTCAACAATAACTACGTACAGACTTTTACTGGATCCTTTGATATCAAACGATGCTGAATTTATATACCGGCTCGTTAATTCGGCGGGATGGCTTAAATATATCGGCGACAGAAAGATCAATTCACTGGAAGATGCTGCTGCTTACATAAAAAGAATATGCAGCAATTCAAAAGTCACTTATTGGGTAGTTAAACTTAAAGAAAACGGCAATGCCATTGGGATTGTTACTTTTATTAAAAGAGATTATCTCGACTATCCTGATATTGGATTTGCCTTTCTTCCTGAATTTGCCAACCAGGGTTATGCATTTGAAGCAACAAAAAAAGTGTTGGATATATTAACCGGTGCAGGGCAAAAACAAATTCTCGCGACAACAATTCCCGGCAATACAAATTCAATCAGGTTGCTGGAAAAACTGGGTTTGCGGCTTGATAAAGAAATTGAGGTGGAAGCTGAACGATTGCAGGTATATAAAATGACAGTTGCTGATCAGACATAGATATCCGCATTTCGAAGTTTACTATTTGCAAGTATGCCATTTATATTATTTGTCTTTCAACTCTGTAAATTCATAGATCAATGCAGGCGATCCTTTTTTACCTTCTGTGCTGATAAATAAATTACCGGCCGGGTCAAAGCAAATACCTTCGGGCTGTGGCAGCAATTCTTTGTCGAGATAATCGAATGTTTTCAAATGACCGTCATGACTGAAACGTGCAATGCATTTTGTATCCCTGGTAGAAATTACGTAGATATCATGCGTTATTGGATGCACCGCAATGGCCGATGGATAAAATTTCACTTTCTCACCGGTTATATTTTTCATTTCTTTTGTTTCAATTACAAAAAATGGATCGGTTTTCAAAGCATCGGTCTTTACATCGTATTCGAATATGGCACGGCTTGATTTTTTTTCATCTTCTATCCCCGATTTATTTTTACAGGCGATCAGCAGATTACCGGTTGCAGGATCGTAGGTAATTCCTTCCGTATTATTTTCTTTGCTCAATCCTGTTTGAATTTCCTTTACCTGTTTTGTTTTTTGCCAATCTGTAATTTTAAAAATTGCACCATGACTCCATAATGCATATACCGTATTGCCGATTATGGTCACATCTTCAATGTCAACCTTTTCTTTTGCACTTTGATAAAAAGAAATCGTATCTGCAATAACTGCTTTTTCGCCGGTAAGATTCAAAACATATAATACCGGATGAAGATCTTCGATTGCAAGAACACGGCTGCTGTCTAATTTTACAATTCCTGAAATCTCATTCAGTTGCTCAGGCAGCTGCCATTTAGAAAAGGGTTTTTTATAATCATAGTTTACAGCAGTTTCTTTTTTGTCTGCAGGCTTTTCTTTTTGTTCGCCCTGCGTATTGGCACCGGAATTATTACAGGCATTGAAAATAAATAAAAACGCGATCATCCAATTAATCAGGCCGGCCGGACGTTGTACCATAACATTTCAAATTTTAAAGTATAAATGTAACCTATGTAAAATTAATACTGTTAATCCGGAAGGGAATAACATTTTAAAAACGAAAGGAAGACCTGCAATGCTGCAAAATGCAGACTTATTATTTTTTGCAAAATTTGCATATTCAGCGCAGCTATTGTAAATTGTCTGTAATTATTACCCTTATAAATGTTTTTTATGTCTGCAAGATTAAAACCCTTATTTCTTACAGTGCTGATTTTTTTATCTCCCCGGCTTCATGCCCAGATATTTTATGAAACGCAATGGAAGATTGATAACATAACTTATACTGGTCTGATGATCTATTACAATACCAACGATGCCTTGATGCGGGTGCACTATACCATCAACAACGATTATAAAGTGGTTGAATTTAAATGCCAGTATAAAAAACTCAACATGAATGGAAGAGAAGGATATATACTGGATGGTATTGATGCAAAATTTATGTACAGCAAAAACGGCGCTGGTATTTACAGTTCTGATAATTTTTATTTTTATAAAGTGAATGAAGGGTATGGGTTACCCTATACGATCGACGACTATCATCTTGGACTGGAAAATCCTTCAAAATATATGACCAGGGTTGACCGCTGGCAGGAAATACCCACCAGCACCTTCACGGAAAAATATGTACGCAATTTTTTTGAAAAAGACGAAGCGATGTACAGCAAATTACTTGCTTATAATGTTCAGACTAATAAAGTGGCAAACGGCTACCGCATTTCTTCATCCACTTATTCGGCAAACAACTGGTTTGTCTGCATGTCAAAAGGCACGGGCATTACAGATCAGTCTGCTTACAAGGAAAAAGATTTTCCAACAGAATGGATAAGAAATAACTGGGCTGAAAAAAAAGAGATCAGCAATGTCAGTTATGGCGATGGAGAATGGCTTGTGGTAATGTCTGCCAATGCAGGCATCAGCACACAAACTTATAACAGCCAGCCCATATTCCCGGAAGACTGGGTGAAGGAAAAGTGGGTACTGGGTTATCGCATTACATCCCTTACTTACGGTAACGGTAACTGGCTGGTCGTAATGTCAAAGGGAACAGTGATCACAGAACAGAAATATTATGTCAATGATTATTTTCCTGCAGACTGGATCAAAGACCGTTGGGCAGAAAATTATCGTGTAAATGGAATGGCCTGTGGCGGCGGTAAATGGGTGCTGATCATGTCACAGAATCTGGGCATTGGCGAGCAGATGTATAAAAAATTATCAACCTATCCTTCCGAATTTGTAAAAGAAAGCTGGAGCAAATCTTATGAGATCAGCAATGCCGCATACGGCAATGGTGAATGGTGTATTGTGATGTCACAGAACACCGGGATAACGCAGCAATCTTATAATGTTACGCAGGCCTATCCGCGGGATTGGGTGCAGGGAAAATGGGATGGCAAAGAACAGGTTGCTGTTGCGGCAAATGTAAATACGGTTGCGCCTGTAACGAATGCAAAAATTCATTTGATCATGGTGGCCAATACAATGATCAATGATATCGGTGTCAGTTGCAAGGTAGATGAAGAAAGAGTGATGAATGAGTTTGAGATCTTTGCAAAAGAACTGGACATGTCTCTTGACAAAAAAGTCATTGACGGAAATGTTTTTTCCAGGCCGGCTGTAGATGCAGCATTGAATGACCTCAATCCTTCACCGAATGATATTGTGGTGTTCATTTATTCAGGCCATGGATTCAGGTGGGCCGATCAGACAAATCAGTATCCATCTATTTCTTTAAAATATTCAAGTTATGAACAGGTTGCGCAAAGCAACAGCTACCTGCTGGAAGATATTTATAATAAGATAATTTCCAAAGGGGCGAGATTGAATATTGTATTGGGCGATTGCTGTAATTCGCAGATCGGCATTTCAAGCAGGGGTGGGGATTTTGCTTTAAGTTCACGTACCGGAAATAATGGAAACAGTAATAAGCTGCGCCAGCTTTTCCTAAGCAAGAAAGGAAATATGATCATTGCTGCCGCAAGTCCTAATGAAACTTCCTGTGGCAACAGTCGTGATGGCGGTTACCTGATCAGCAGTTTTTTTCAGGCCATTGGTAAAGAAACAAGTTATCTGAATAATGATACGCCGGATTGGGATCATGTAATTGCGAATGCATTAACCACGGCGCGTTTCAGTACATTAAACCTGAGCAGTTGCACCACACAGAATGGAATGCATTATTCTACAATAAAATAAAAATCAGGCAAGCGCTATACATTCTATTGAGATAAGAATACCTGCCGGAAAAGGCATTACCTGAGGCGTACTCCGTGCAGGTGCAGTATCAGGTGTAAAAAATTCTCCGTAAATTTTATTGATTACAGCAAAATCATTTCCAGTAACCATGAAGATGGTTGTCTTAATCACATTGCCTAAACTGCTATCCGCGGCTTCAAGGATCGAACGGATATTTACAAAACATTGCCTTGTCTGTTTTTCAAAATCTTCACTGATAATTTTGCCGGTATCAGGATCGAGTCCCGGCGTTCCCGAAACAAAGATGAAACCGTTGGCAATTACGGCCTGCGGAAAAGCAGTTGACATCCGCGGAACAGCAACTGTATTAAAATTCTTTCTTTCTTTCATGGTACTTAATTTTTAAAAGACCGATGTTTGATTGTTACTTGAAATGTAGCATGAAAATCTCAGTCACTAAATTTTTATTTAAGATGATTGTCGGCCAACATTCTTTTATCCATATTCTTTTGAGAAAAATTTATCTGACGATATTCCAGAAACTCATTTTTCTTCTTAAATGAAAACCCAGTTTTTCATATAGTTGAATGGCGCCTGTATTAGTAGCCGCTGCATGCAGAAAAGGAATTTTATCCTGGTCAAAAATCTTACTTACAGTATGTGATACCAGCTGCTTTGCATATCCTTTTCCGGTATGATCCGGATGGGTAACAACTGCACTTACTTCAATGTATTTATTCAATTGCATCCGTTCACCGGATGCTGCGATCAGTTGCCCGTTTTTAATAATGCCATAGTAATTCCCTAATAGCATTGTTTTATTTTTAAAATAACCTGGCTGTACCAGGTTTACGAGATCGGTCAGTTCTGCATATTTTTCTTTATTCAATTTTACTATTTCTTCGGTGATGGGGAAATTTATTTTTTGGTAGATGATCATTTGTACACCCAGCAATTCTGTTTTTAACTGCAGCGAATCAGAAATTTCCGGTTGCTGTTCCCCGATAATAAAAAAATTATCAATCAGTGCTGCATATTCAGTAATGGGAGCAGAAGTATTTTCCGCTTTTATTATTCCGCCGAACGGACAATAATCCGGGCGATAAAATTTTGTATTCTCTGCATCGATTCCAAAATGCCGGTGCGTTTCTGCAATGGCATGCCAGACGGGGTTATCAAGCTTTTTCTCTTCCTCAGGATCTGTGCTCTTATTAAATGCCATGGAAATTTTATTTTACGAAGCAGGGTTTATAAAAATTTCATCTGCCAGGAATCCGAATATAAATCCACAGATGATGCAGGCCACAGAAAATATGATCATTAATACGCCGAGCGGAATAAAATAATCCGGTTGACTTTCCCTGATCTGGATAAAAAAAATTCCTTTAGTGCCCGGCTTTGCTATGGGATCTGCATTGGTCATTTCAGAATTTTCAATGCCGGGCGCTTCGGTAAATTCGATGTGATAGTTTCCGACACCTGTTTTAAACTGGAACATTTTCATT
>JBDUCW010000146.1:0-11053 GCA_040003235.1 Ferruginibacter sp.
ATTTGTGAGGCAAGTAAGAATAAATTCAATAACATTGTAAAGTATAAAACAGCAAAATAAAATGAACAGAATCAAAGCAGGTATATGGTTGTTTGCAGCATTGATTACAGTAAGCATGGTTAAGGCCCAGAGTATTGATGATGGAAAAAAATTTCTATATTACGAAAAGTATAAGAGTGCTCAATCAGTTTTCCAAAAATTGGTAAATGCAGATCCTAATAACGCAGAAGCAGTTTATTGGTTAGGACAAACCTATTTGAGAAATGCTGATAATCCTGATACTGTGGCTGCAAAATCTCTCTACCAAAAAGCAGTAATGGCCAGTAATAATAATCCATTACTATTGGTAGCGATGGGGCAAATTGAATTAATGGAAAACAAAACTCAGGAAGCCCGCAATCATTTTGAAACAGCGATCAGCCTTACGCAGGGTAAAAATATCGCGGTGTTGAATGCTATCGGTTTTGCGAATACAAATGCAAAAGCGGGCGATGCTTCCTATGCAATAGACAAATTAAAACAGGCAACCCTCGTTAAAGGGTTTAAAGATGCCGATGTATATCTTAATCTTGGTGATGCGTATCGTAAATTTTCAAATGATGGCGCAGAGCCTGTGAAGGCTTATCAGGCTGCTTTGGTGATTGATCCAAATAATGCCAAAGCATTATATCGTATTGGTAAAGTATACCAGTCGCAAGGTAAAATCCAGGAAGATTTATTTTTAAATTACTACAGTCAGGCAGTAGCAAAGGATCCAGGCTTTACGCCGGTATATTATAATCTCTACGATTACTATTATGAAACCAATGCACCCAAAGCAGCTGAAAATCTGGATAAATATTTAACTGCAATGGGATCAGACGAACCAAGAGAATGTTATTTAAGAGCTTCCAGTCTTTTTACAGTGGGTAAATTTTCAGAAGTTATAACTAAAGCGAACGAATGTATGAGTTCAGGCGGGACTGAACCATACGTAAAACTATATGCATTGAAAGGCTACGCTTATATGCGGTTACTCGATTCCAATAACGCAAAAACTTCTTTTGATACTTATTTTAAAAAACAACATGTTGACCTGATCACAGCCAAAGATGTATCTGTTTATATTGCCTTATTGTTGAGAGACCCCCACGCAGATACCACTATTATTCCAGGACTTGTTGACCGGGCTCTGAAAATGGACACTACTGAAGTTGGTAAAGTTGACCTGCTTAAAACAATGGCGGTTCATTACGAAAATGCGAAGCAATACAAAGATGCTGCTGACTGGTATAAAAAAGTATTGTCAGTTAAAAAAACTCCTTCTAAAACAGATGTATTCAATGCAGGGTATAATTATTTTAAAGCAGATGATTATACCGATGCCATTACAGTCTGGGACATTTATACAACTGATTTCCCCTCGGATATTTTAGGTTTTGATATGAAAGGCAGAAGTCAGCGCAGTATAGACAGTACATTGCAGAATGGATTGGCCAATGAAAGTTTTCAGAAATCTGTTGATATCGGTGAAGCTGCATGGGGCACGGATTCTGTCAGGGTAAAGACAGCGCTGATGAGAGCTTATAAATATTTTATAGAATATAGCTATAATGTGAAAAAAGATAAACAGGCGGCAATCATGTGGGCTGACAAGGTACTTGCTAAAGATCCGAACGATGTAGAAGTGCAGAATTATAAAAAAGCATTCTCTGCACCAACTCCTCCGGCAAGACCAACTCCGCCAAGGCTCGGCTCTACAAGACCGACCACCCCTCCGGCAACACCTAAAACGGGAGGAAACGGTACAGCTCCAAAAAAAAAGTAGTAGTTAAACATTAGATATGATCCCCGTTATTGATAACGGGGATTTTTTTTGCCATGAATTGGTTTTTAATTGATTGCATATTGATCATGCTGCCTTAATTTTGCGTTCACTTAAATAGTTGAATTAAAATGGATTTATTCCTTTTACAGACGCATGTTAATAAAGCAGTAGATTTCCTGCCGATAGGAATACAGCTGTTTTTTGCAATAGGGCTGGTATTGGCAATAATGGGCATTACACATTCTATCGGCCCTAAGCGTAAGACAAGCGATAAACTTCAGAATTTTGAAAGCGGTATTGAAATACAGGGCAATGCCCGGCAGCCGATGGCAATCAAATATTTCCTGGTTGCTATTCTGTTCGTGCTTTTTGATGTAGAGGTAATTTTCTTTTATCCTTATGCCGTCAATTTCAAAGAATTTGCCCGCGATCCGCAGATGGGCTGGCACACATTCGGAGCGGTTCTGATGTTCGTTGGATTATTTCTTGCCGGATTTATTTATATCATTAAAAAAGGCGCTCTTAAATGGGAAGATTGATAAACTGAATTAATCGATTTGAAAAATCTGGATGACTAAGGAACATTTAACAGGAGATAACTGTTGTTTTGCCAGCAGCAGACGATGATCAAATCTAAAAAATAAATAATTATGTCCCGTCCGGTTCAATATAACAATAAAGTAAAATTTCACGGCATTCCTGAAGGCTATATGGGCGAAGGCTTTATGGCTACTTCATTTGAAAAAGTGATCAGTCTTGCCAGAAAGAATTCAATCTGGCCCCTGCCATTTGCAACATCCTGTTGTGGTATCGAATTTATGGCAACAATGGCCTCACACTATGACCTTGCACGGTTCGGAAGTGAAAGAGTAAGTTTTTCTCCCCGTCAATGTGACCTGTTAATGGTAATGGGAACTATTGCCAAAAAAATGGGGCCTGTATTAAGACAGGTTTATCTACAGATGGCTGAACCCCGCTGGGTTTTATCCATGGGAGCCTGTGCCTGCAGTGGCGGAATTTTTGATACCTATTCTGTATTGCAGGGTATTGATCAGATCATTCCGGTAGATGTGTATATTCCTGGTTGTCCGCCAAGACCGGAAGCAGTACTCGATGGATTTATGAAAGTACAGGAACTCGTGCAGAACGAAGGTCTCAGAAGAAGATACAGTGACCGGTATAAAGATCTGATGGCGAGTTACGGTATACAATAACTGCTGCAGCAATTGCAGCGGTACTTATAAAATGCATCGCATTGCAGATGTATAAAGTTTAATAGCTACATGGCATTAACAAACGAAACGATCAAACTAAGGTTAACTGAAAAATTCGGAGAACTTCTTACCGGATGGGAAGAGCCATATGGCATGCTTACTTTTTCAGGAGATAAAGAAATCAATCTTAAAGTAATAACTTTTTTACAGGAAGACGAAGAACTGCGTTTCCGTTTTTTGACGGATATCTGCGCTGTACATTACCCCGATAATAAAGGAGCAGAACTGGCAGTGGTGTATCATCTCCACAATCTTTCAGATAATGTAAGAATACGGTTCAAAGTATTTACCGATATCAATAAACCGGATGTGTATAGCGCAACTGCTTTATATGCATCTGCCAATTGGATGGAAAGGGAGACCTATGATTTTTACGGGGTGAATTTCGTTGGGCATCCCAACCTGATCAGGGTATTGAATGTAGATGAAATGACTTACTTCCCGATGCGGAAAGAGTTTCCACTGGAAGACCAGACGAGGATTGATAAGGATGATGAAATGTTTGGAAGATAATTAAAAATTCAAAATAAGAAAAGCAACAGGTTGGAATAAGGATTATACCTTTTTTTAATTTTGACTTTTAACTTTAATATGAGCGAGCATATTTTATTACCGGAAGGCAGTATAGAAAAGCAAACGACCACACTCAACCTGGGGCCGACACATCCTGCAACACATGGTGTATTTCAGAATATCCTGGAGATGGATGGCGAACGTATCATTGACGCAGTTTCAACTGTTGGTTATATTCACCGTGCATTTGAAAAACTTGCAGAACGCCGTCCGCTTTACCAGATCACTACACTTACAGACAGGCTCAATTACTGTTCATCACCCATTAACAATATGGGATGGCATATTACCTGCGAAAAATTACTGAATGTCAAAATACCCAAGCGTGTTGACTATCTCCGCATCATCATCATGGAACTTTCGCGTATCAGCGATCACCTGATCTGTAATAGCATTGTCGGCGTTGATACCGGTGCTTATTCAGGCTTTCTTTACCTGATGCAGTACCGTGAATTGATCTATGAAATTTATGAAGAGATCTGCGGTTCAAGGCTCACCACCAACATTGGACGGATTGGTGGATTTGAGAGAAACTTTACCAATACTGCATTTCAGAAACTGGAAAAATTCATTAAAGAATATCCCGCTGTTTTAAAAGAATTTGAAAATCTATTCAACCGCAACAGGATCTTTATCGACCGTACAGTGGGAGTAGGCGCTATTACTGCTGAACGGGCATTGAGTTACGGATATACCGGTCCTAATTTAAGAAGTGCCGGGGTTGACTACGATGTAAGGGTTCATACGCCTTACAGTTCGTATGAAGATTTTGATTTCACGATTCCTGTTGGTAAGACAGGAGATTGCTATGATAAATTTCTGGTGCGTAACCAGGAAATGTGGCAGAGTATGAACATCATCAAACAGGCTTACCAGAAAGTACAGGAATTTAAAGGTGCCGAAGCTGAAGTATTTCACGCCGATACACCGGCTTACTATCTTCCCGAAAAGAAAGATGTATATACAAAGATGGAAGCACTGATCTATCATTTCAAGATCATAATGGGCGAGACTGATATTCCGGTTGGTGAAGTATACCAAAGTGTAGAGGGTGCTAATGGAGAACTTGGATTTTACCTGATTAGTGATGGTGGCAGAACGCCCTACAGGCTTCATTTCCGCAGGCCATGCTTTGTTTATTATCAAAGCTATCCGGAATTGATCAAGGGCGGAATGCTGAGTGATGCCATCGTGTGTATGAGCAGTCTGAACCTGATTGCGGGAGAATTGGATGCTTAAAACAAATTTAAAAGTAAAAATTAAAAAGTAAAAAAAGAGAACGTTTGATACAAACATTTTGAATTTTTACTTTTGACTTTCCAACATGATACAGTTTTCAGAAGATAAATTAAACAAGGTAACGGAGATCATCAGCCGCTATCCTGAAGGCAAACAAAAAAGTGCCTTACTACCGGTATTGCACATAGCGCAGGATGCATTCGGCGGATGGCTCAGTGTGGAGACCATGGACTATGTAGCTTCATTACTTAATATCGAACCAATTGAAGTGTATGAAGTAGCCAGCTTTTACAGCATGTATAATTTAAAGCCAGTCGGAAGATATATGTTCGAAGTTTGCCAGACCGGTCCCTGCATGGTAAACGGCAGTGACGATATCATCGCGTACATCAAACAGAAATTAAATATCAATGCGGGTGAAACAACAACAGACGGTATGTTTACTTTGAAAACAGTTGAATGCCTGGGTGCCTGTGGTTATGCGCCAATGATGCAGTTGGGCAAGACATATCGCGAACATCTGACCAAAGAGAAAGTAGACAGCATTATAGAAGAATGCAGAAACAATGCACAATCGCTGAATTGAAGTAAACCCATCAAATGAAAAAGATCTTTTTATCAATATTGTTTTTTGCTTTTATTGGCGGACTTACTGCGCAGTCTAAATCGGAAATAGCTGTGTTGGCAAAAGTGCAGCAATTGAACAATGCGGTTTTTGTTACTAAAGATAGTGTTGTAATGGAAAAGCTGGTAAGCGAAAAATTAACCTACGGACATTCAAGCGGTGTAGTAGAAAGCAAAGCTTCGATGATCCGTCATGCCAGTTCGAATAAAAATACTTACGTGGATATTAAAGTGACGGAAGGCTCCATTACAATTGAAAAGAAAACGGCCATTGTGCGGCATATATTCAGTGCAACACAAACGGTAGATGGAAAAGTATCGCCCCTGAAACTCATTATCCTTCAGGTCTGGCAGAAAGAAAAAGGGAAATGGAAATTGCTGGCAAGACAGGCAGTGAAATTTGATGTGGGGAATTGAGTTATACGTTTTACGCTATAAGTAATACGTTATAAGTAATAAGTAACAAGTGATGCAATACTAACAACTAACATCTAACAACTAAAACATGAAACTGATTCCTTACTTGTATTTCAATGGCACTGCAGAAGCAGCTATGAATTTTTATAAAGAAGTATTGGGTGCCGAGATCGGTCATATTAACCGTTTCAGCGAAGGGCCAATGCCATTGGCTGAAGAAGATAAGAATAAAGTAATGCATTCCAATTTTCAGTTTGATGGAAACACAGTAATGGTTTCTGATACGCCAAAAGGAAAACAGTTAAATGAAAACGGAAATATTCAGTTAAGTGTAGATGCCGACAGTGTAGAAAAAATAAATGAACTGTTTCCTAAAATGGCGGAAGGCGGTACCATTACAATGGAATTGCAGGATACATTCTGGGGTGCAAGATTTGGTATGCTGAAAGATAAATTTGGAATTTCATGGATGTTCAACGTTGATAAAAAATAAGAATGAAAGCAATACTGACCGCTTCATTTTTATTTACAATAGTTCTTTGCAAAGCGCAAACGGATGAAGAGAAATTAATAACAACGCTGAAAGAATTTCATGTGGCTTTGGTGAAAAAAAATACCATTACCATTAATCAGCAAACAGACAAAGCTTTGACCTATGGCCACAGCAATGGCTGGATAGAAACAAAAACAGAAGTGATCAATGACCTGGAAACAGGGTTGATCAGTTACAATAGTTTTAAAGAAGACAGCATCAACGTTATGATAAATGACAATATTGCGAGTGCAAGATTTGTGGCTGATCTGAATGTTACATTAAAAGGCAATACCAGTGTCTTTCGTTTAAAAGTGCTGGAAGTCTGGGTGAAGAAAGGAAAGCGTTGGATATTGTTTGCAAGACAGGCGGTGAGAGCATAATTAAGAATTAATACAAATTGGAATATAATTTATCATTGGAATTCTTTGTGTATGCATCACCGGATGAAGTGATGGAGTTGCTGACCAACCCTGAATTCATCCGGGAGTGGAGTGGTGAAGAATCATTGATAGAAAAAAAAGTGGGCGGACAATTTGTAATGTTCGATGGATGGGTGGAAGGGAAAATATTAGCGATCGACAATGATGAACTTGCCTACACCTGGAAACCGAATACCTGGCCGGAAACAGTGGCTGCTTCAGAAGTACATTATAAACTGGTTGCAGCGCCACATGGAACAGAAGTATTTATAACACATACCGGTTTTCCAAATAAAGAAGAAATGGAAAGCCACCGCAAGGGTTGGGATGAGCAATTTTTTGCGCCGATCGGAGAATATCTGGCGAATAGAAATCATTAGAATTTAAAAGTAAAAAGTGAAAATTAAAAAGAAGAAAAGGAAAGCAGTTTTTGACTTTTAACTTTTGACTTATAAAAATATGAGTAAGAAATTATTACTGGCAAACGTAAATGTTCCGGGCATCCGCACGTATGAAGTGTACCGCCGTGAAGGTGGTTATAAAAGTGTGGAGAAAGGTTTGAAGATGACTCCGGAAGCCATCGTTGATGAAGTAAAGAAGAGTGGTCTCCGGGGCCGTGGTGGTGCTGGTTTTCCCTGCGGGATGAAATGGAGTTTTATTGCAAAGCCCGAAGGCGTTCCGCGTCACCTGGTATGCAATGCAGATGAAAGCGAACCCGGTACTTTTAAAGACCGTTACCTGATGGAATTTATTCCGCACCTGTTGATCGAAGGGTTAATTGTTTCTTCTTTTGCATTGGGCAGCAACGTTACTTATATTTATATCCGTGGCGAATATGCGTGGATCGTTGACATATTGGAAACGGCCATTGAAGAAGCAAAGGCAAATGGCTTTCTCGGTAAAAATATTTTAGGCAGCGGCTTCGATTGTGAGATCTATGTACATCGCGGTGCAGGTGCTTATATCTGTGGTGAAGAAACTGCATTGATCGAAAGCCTCGAAGGCAAACGTGGTAATCCCAGGATCAAACCGCCGTTTCCTGCAGTGAAAGGCGTATGGGATCGCCCAACGGTGGTGAACAACGTAGAAACCATTGCGGCGGTTGTACCGATTATTAATGAAGGTGCGGAAGCGTATGCACAGATCGGTATCGGTAAATCAACCGGTACAAAATTAATTTCAGCATGCGGCAATATTAATAAGCCCGGTGTATTTGAAATAGACATGACCATCAGCGTGGAAGAATTTATTTACAGCGATGAATATTGCGGTGGCATTCCTAACGGAAAAAAATTAAAGGCCTGCATTCCTGGCGGATCATCCGTTCCCATTTTACCGGCCAATCTTTTATTAAAGACGGCCAAGGGTGAAACAAGATTGATGAATTATGAAAGTCTTGCAGATGGCGGTTTCATAACCGGAAGTATGATGGGCAGCGGCGGATTTATTGTGATGGATGAAGATCAGTGCGTAGTAAGAAATACAATGACACTCGCAAGATTTTATCATCATGAAAGTTGCGGACAATGTTCGCCCTGCCGCGAAGGGACCGGATGGATGGAAAGAATTTTAAAGAACATTGAATACGGAAAAGGAAAGATGAGTGACATCGATCTGTTGTGGGATATTCAGCGCAAGATTGATGGCAATACGATTTGTCCGTTAGGAGAAGCAGCAGCATGGCCGGTTGCAGCAGCAATCAGGCATTTCAGGGATGAGTTTGAATGGCATGTACTGAATCCGGAAGAATCGCAGAAAAGGAATTATGGATTGGCGCATTATGCGGATCCGCTGCATATTCCCGAAGTGGCATAATGAGGAGAAGTAAAAAGTGAAAATTAAAAACTGAGCTGTGTGATGAATGAGGAGAAGGTGAAAACCTATAACATAAGACATAGGGCTTATTATTTTTCGAAAGCAGTTATTGAATTTATCAGTTCTAGTAAATACGAGCGGATATATTATTCAATATTTGATCAGTTGTTGAGAAATACAACTTCAGTAGGAGCAAATCTTGTCGAAGGTATTTCAGGATCAAGTAAAAAAGATTTTGTCAATTTTTACCGGATAGCACTGAAGTCAGCTAACGAAACTAAATACTGGTTATGTTTGATCAGGGATACTTTGAACGCTGATAAAAGAAGGTTGGAAGAGTTACTGAAAGAAGCAGGAGAAATTTCAAAAATTATTGCGAGCATTATTATCGCAATAAAGTGAGTTTGGAATGTTAGAACAGACGTTGCAACAGATTGAGTTTTTTAATTTTGACTTTTTAGAAGATGGTGCGAAAAAATCAGGTGATAACGGATTGAGTTTTTTAATTTTTAATTTTGACTTTTTAAGATGTCTGAAGAAATAAAAACATTTAAGGTAACAATCGACAACATAAGCATTGATGTGCCCGTGGGTACAACAATACTTCACGCCGCCCGAACAATCGGCGGCGATGTAACACCTCCTGCAATGTGCTACTACAGCAAGTTACAGGGTAGCGGTGGTAAATGCAGGACATGTTTGGTAGAAGTAAGTGCTGGCTCAACTGCAGATCCAAGACCGATGCCCAAGTTGGTAGCAAGTTGCAGAACTACAGTAATGGACGGCATGGTCGTAAAAAATATTACCAGCGAAAGAGTAATTGAAGCAAGAGCTGGTGTGGTGGAATTTTTATTGATGAATCATCCGCTTGATTGTCCTATCTGTGACCAGGCCGGCGAATGTCATCTGCAGGATCTCGGTTACGAACATGGCAAAGAAGGCACGCGCTATGAATTTCCAAGAAGGACTTTTGAAAAAGAAGATATTGGTCCTTACATTCAGTTACACATGACGAGGTGTATTCTTTGTTACCGTTGTACCTATGTTGCGGATCAGTTGACGAATAAAAGAGTGCACGGGATTTTAGACCGCGGCGAACATGCTGAAATATCTACCTACATTTCCAAAGCAATTGAAAATGATTTCAGTGGCAATATGATTGATGTTTGCCCGGTTGGTGCTTTGACTGATAAAACATTCCGTTTTAAAAACAGGGTATGGTTTACCAAACCGGTAGATGCACACCGCAATTGCGAAACGCCCGGTTGTTGTGGTAAAACAACATTGTGGTTGCGGGGTAATGAAGTATACAGGGTAACTGCACGCAAAGATCAGTGGGGAGAAGTGCAGAGCTTCGACGGAAAGCCGGGATGGATCTGTAATACCTGTCGTTTTGATAAAAAGAAAACGGCTGACTGGATCATTGAAGGACCGACAAAGATCAGCAGGCATTCGGTGATCGCACAGGGCCATTATGAAGGCGTGGTAAAACCGCCGGAGATGCTCGAAGATGTATTGGGTGGAAGAAAACCAAAATTGGTAATGGACATTCATGACGTGAGCGGTGTGAATGAACAATCCATTCACCTGAGTGAGATTAATGGTCCATCAACATCGGATACTTTTGAAACAGCAAAAAATCATGGAGGTTAATGCAATCTGAATGATGGATGCAATACTTTTGCCCGCTGAGAAAATAAAGTTGCGGGTTTTAAAAACTGAATAAAGAAAATAAAGCCGACAACAAATAATTATGCTTTTATCTATTGATTGGGCAATCGTTCTGGAAAAATTAATATTGATTGTACTGGTAGTAACCGGTTCACTCGTGATTGCCATGTATTCCACCTGGGCAGAACGTAAAGTTGCTGCGATCATCCAGGACAGGAAAGGCCCGACACGTGCGGGACCATTTGGTTTGCTGCAACCTGTTGCCGATGGCATCAAACTTTTTTTTAAGGAAGAGATCATTCCGAATTTCTCAAGTAAATTTTTATTCATCCTCGGTCCCTGCCTTGCCATGCTAACGGCAATGATGACGGGCGCTGTGGTCCCCTGGGGCGATCATGTTCATTTTTTTGGAAAAGATATCAGTCTGCAGATTGCCGACGTCAATATCGGGATACTGTATGTGTTCGGCGTAGTGAGCATGGGTGTTTACGGGATCATGATCGGCGGCTGGGCAAGTAATAATAAATATTCCCTCATCGGCGGACTGAGAGCGGCTTCGCAGATTATCAGTTATGAATTACCGATGGGCATTGCACTCATTGCATTGCTGATGATGACGGGAACGCTGAGCCTGAAAGAAATGGTGGAAACGCAAAGTACCAGTCCGCACTGGTATTCT
>JBDUCW010000042.1:0-34125 GCA_040003235.1 Ferruginibacter sp.
ATCCGGATATTTTTTTACAAAGGCGCTTTTTACAGAACCACTCATTCAATGGGACATTTCAGCAATCAGCACCAGTTTGTTTTTACAGACATCAATAATAAAAAGTATGAAAATGAACTGCAGTTTAAGAATATGCAGTTGATCAATCCGCCCAAAACTTTCAGTACAACCAAATCATTGCAATTGTCTTTCGACAGCAGCAGCTGCAAACCCGGTGACGAGATCACGATCGGAACAATGGGTTCAGACTCCTCGTTTTCAGAAAGTCATACCATCAGCGTTAATGATTATTCGGTAACCATTCCTGTTGCTGATCTGCAAAAACAAAAAGGAAAAGATCTCTGGCTGGATATTTCCATCAGCCGTGATATTCCATTAAAACAAAATACAAAAGAAGGTGGCAAAATGAACCTGGAGTATAAAATGAAACCACTGAAACTGAAGAAGGGGTAAATTGTTGTATGTTGAATTGTTTATTGTTGATTAGATAGTTGCATGCTTTGGGATCATTAAACCTTTTAAACGATTTAAACCCATTAAACCTTTATATGTCTTCTGATCCTGCTTATAAAATACATGAACAGGAAAAAAATTATCAGCAATAAACAAAATGCAGTTGCGGTAATTTTTCCATTTCCAAACCAGGTAATGATCGTGCTTTTACTTCCTGCCATGTACAAAGGCAATCCGGCCAAAGCGATGCTGGTACCGAGACTCAAGGCCGTTGCTGTTGCTGGATATAATGATAAGCTTTGTCCCATCAGCATTAAAGTAATGGGCACTGAACTCTGCAGACAGGCGATGCCAAATGCAAGCGCATAAATATTTTCTTTACCAAACTGTAATAAGATCAATGCAAGCGGCAGACTGATATAAACATATTTTTTCCAGCCGATCTTATCTGCAACAAATCCACCGATAATTTTTCCCGCAAATGCACTCAGACCAATAATGAGAATGCCATGTTCAAAATCCTGGGCCACATGATTGAGTACATCAAATACAAAAGAACGGAAACACATGATGAGCAGAATGCCGAGCATTAACCAGTCGTGCCCGTCGAGTTCACTTTGCTTTTTTTCCCTGACAGGATAATCAGGTAATTTTTCTTTTAAAATAAAAAAAGCAATGAGCAAAATTACCAGGCAGATAAGCAGCAGCCACAAGCTGCTCATTGATCCGAGCAATCCGCCGAAAGTAAGTCCCAGCACACCCGGCGCTGTGAATAAAGCAAGTGGGCCGGTTTTATTATCATTGACCTGCAGACATATTGCTCCGCCTGTAACATGCACGAATGCGGAGGCGAGTCCTGAAAAAATAATTCCCGTTTCGGCATTTACAAAAAACAGTGCAATGGCAAGTGGAAGTAATATAACAGATGCTTTTGCGAAAGATGGCAGGTCTTTTTTATGATCGAGCCAGAAACCAACGGGTAACTGTCCGCCAAAACCTATAATGGAATAAATAATGATGAATAAAAAACTGCTTTCGTTATTATGATTAAATGTATAATTGGCCAGCATGTAACCGGCAGTAAAATCATTAAGGCCGTGAAGCAGGCCCCATAAGATCGGCTGATTGGTTTTTGAGTTCGGCATGAATTAATTCCTGGTTGTTAATATCCTTGTTATAAACGCTGCAGACAGAACGACAAATGAAATGATCATGATGATGCGGCCATGTTTCCTGTCTGGTTCCGAATAAACATACACCTTGTCGCCATTGGGTAATGTTTTTTTAGTATTCAGGCTAAAGGCCACTATCAAACCGAGCAGTGCACCAAAGAACGCCCCTGCATAACCTGCCATAACCCATTTATTGGCTGATTTTTCCGGCTTTGCCAGTTCGGCTATTCTCTTTTTTTTGATTATTGATAGTTGTTCGTCATTGATCTCTTTGCCTCTTTCCTTTAATAATTTACGTGCAAGTAAAAAATCAAATACGCCCCATTCATCTCTCTTCGTAATAATTTCCATGAGCTCTACATCTGTAAAACCGAAAAGATAATAATCGGGCGGAATATTTTCCAGATCAGTTTTATAATAATCCGCTAACAAATGATTGGCTTTTTCAAAATCATCTTTTTTTAATTTAATTCGAAAATCTTTTTCAAATTCATTATTGGCAAAACTTGCATCAAATTGCGTTGAAAGGTCATCCTGTTCACAATCTATTTGATTTGCTTTTAAGAACACAGCAAAATCTTTCATGTTTTCTGCATTATTAAAGCGCTGGTATGTCACGTATTCATCATTCATCCAATAAAGTTATTTAAAAAAAGTCCAACGCCGTAACTGAACGCATTCACCAGTAAACCAACGCCAAAGCCTTTGTACCAGCGGCATTGCAGCAGTAAGCAGTAACCGGTTCCTTCTGTAATTGCAACACCCAGTTCCAGTAAATTGATGTTGATCTGAGTATGATATAACAGCACATGCAGTAATGGCCAGGTAAATAAATTCAGCAGGAAACCTGTGAGCAGTGCCAGTTTCCATTGCCTTTTAAAAAACAGCAATACAACCGGAAGTTCCAGTACAAGTGTCAGTATGAAATAAAAATAAAAAGGCAATAGAGTTGTTTTCAATTAGTCAAAAACCGAACAAACAATACCGCAGCACCTACGGTCAGCATGCCACCGATGGCAGTAGTAATTGCGGCCTTATTGAAATTATTTCTGAAAAAAGTTAACAGTGAAGCCAGTTGCATCAGTACAAATATGCTGATCATTAAAAAAGTATTGATGCTGAAACTGGTGATGATAATATCTATAACAGCAAATGCAAAAATGTTTGTCAGTAAACCTGTAATTGCAGCAAGCCGTAACTCTTTATTATAAGCAACACAATTAACGAGGGGCTGTATAACAAAAAGAATAACAGTAAAAATGATGACCCTTTTCATAGTCCTTTTCTTTTACGGTAAATAAAAATTCCGATCAATGCGGCCAACGATACAGCTGCTGCAATAATTAATGCAAGGTGATGGTCGGAATCAATCCAGTTTTCTTCCACCACGTCCAGTAAAATATTTTTCATTAAAAAAATTAAGATGGATAAATGTAATCAAAAAGGTGAATGCTGTATAACAAGCTGCTGAATATTATTTGATCATTAAAGTTTCAAACCTGATCAATCATGCAACTATTGGACAATTAAACAATGCAATAAGGCTCGACGACCCAAATCTTAATGCGCTGTTAAGGATTTGCCCATTCGTCATAAAAAAGTCAGGATTTGATTTTAATGTTTATTTTCGCACGAATTATTTCGTAAACCAACGTTATGAGAAAACTTCTGCTTTTTACCCTTATTACTTTTTATGCTGTTACTTCACTGGCTCAGGTGAAAGGAACAGTGATTGATTCTACTGCAAAAAAACCGATCGATAAAGCCGTGATCGGTCTTGTTATAAAATCTAATATTGCCGATACCATTTATACAGTCTCCAATGAAAAAGGCGAGTTCAGTTTTGCACTCGTACCTGCTTCTAATTTCTCCGTGATCTTTAACACCATGGGATATGCGCCCATCGCGAAATTTATCCCGGTTAGCAAAGCGGAAAAAACAATTTCACTCGGAACGGTGGTACTTGCTGCAAGAAGTAAATTACTCAGCGAAGTGCTGGTAACTGCTGCGCCCATAGTGATCAAAGAAGATACTGTTGAATACAATGCCGCGTCTTTTAAAGTAAAAGAAAATGCGATGGCAGAGGACCTGTTGAAAAAATTACCAGGCGTTACTGTCGATAAAGATGGAACTGTTACTGCCCAGGGCAAAACAGTTACCAAGGTGAAAGTAAATGGCAAAGATTTTTTTGGAGGTGATGTTAAGACCGCAACGCGAGAACTTCCTGCAAACATTATTGATAAAGTACAGGTGATCGATGATTATGGCGACCAGGCCAATATATCCGGTATTAAAGATGGTGAGCCGTCCAAAGTGATTAACCTGCAATTGAAAAAAGATGCCAATCATGGTTATTTCGGAAGAACAACTGTTGGTGCCGGTACTGAAGACCGTTACCAGGCTTCGTTCAATGGAAATTATTTCAACAACAATACACAGCTTTCTCTTTTTGCCAACAGCAACAACACCAATCAGTCCCTGTTCAGTTTTGGAAGCGGTGGCGGCGGTGGCATGGGAAGTATGATGAAGATGGGGCAAAGCATTATGAGTGATATGGGTGGTGGCAGCGGATTGATGAATGCCATGTCGAGTGGTGATCAGGGTTTTGTTTCTGGTAACAGCGGCAGTAATACCGGTATCACTTCTACCAATTCGATCGGTTTTAATTATCGTGATCAATGGAGTAAAAAAATAAGTGTCTACGGAAGTTATTCTTATGGTCATAAAAATAATGCAGCCATTCAGAATACTGCTACACAGAATTCATCAGAACGATTTGGTTCGAGTTACCGCAATGAAGACCTGCTGTCTACCAACATCGGCGACAACCATCGTTTTTATTTCAATATGGAATACAATGTTGATTCTTTTAATTATTTAAAAATCAGTCCTTCGGTAACATATGCCAACAGTGATGCCAGCAGCAATACCAACTTTAATTATTATGATTCAGCGTACAATAAAACCAGTAAGGGCGCTAACAATAATACAACCGGAAGTAAAGCACCTAATATCAGCGGGGATATTTTATTTAATCACCGTTTCCGCAAACGGGGCAGAAATTTTTCTGTAACAGCCAGCCTGGGCACATCATCCAGCCTTTCGGATCAGAACACACAGAACGTAACTACCAATTATGTGATTCCGGTCGGAACATTTAATCAATACCAATTTATCAACCAGGATAATGACAATCATAATTACGGATTTGCGGCTACGTATTCAGAGCCGTTGACCAAATACCGTACACTCGATCTGCGTTTGTCGCACAATTTTAATTATGCCCGCAATGATAAAAAAACGTATCTCGTAGATCCGGTTACAGGTCTGCAGACTTATTATTCTTCTTTAAGCAATGATTACGAAAATGATTTTTACAATGACCGTGTTGGTGTATCTGTAAGAACCACAATGAAAAAATATAATTACACGCTGGGATTGAGTCTGCAACCGGTTGACCTACGTGGAAATTCCATTACCAAAGACAGTGCATACAGCCCTATCAGGCGCGTAAACATTTTTCCAATCGCACGTTTTGCCTACAATTTTACAAGAAGTAAAACGCTCAACATCAGCTATCGTGGTAATGCAACACAACCAAGTTTCAGCCAGTTGCAGGATGTAACAGACTCCAGCAATATTCAGTATATAACAAGAGGAAATCCTTACCTGAAGCCATCCGTTACTCATTCAATGAATGCATCGTATAACAATTTTAATTTCATCAGCGGAAAAGTATTGTTTACCAATATCTCTTTTTCCACCACGGAAAACCAGATCGTGAACAGAACCATCTTTGGAAAAACAGGTTCACAGTTTGCAAGGCCTGAAAATGTAAATGGTTATTATAATGCGAATGGATTTTATACTTACAGCAAGCCTTATAAAAACAGGAAATATGTAATTACATTTACCGGTACTGCCAACTACAATCACAATGTCAACCTGGTAGACAGCGGCAAAAGCATTGGCCGCAACTGGATCCTGAGTCAGCGTTTTAATTTTGAATATAACCTGAAAGAATGGCTGGAACTGGGTACAGGCATTGGTTACAGTCTGAATGATGTGCATTATAAAAACAGCGATGGAAAACCTGTTAGTACTTTACAGAATACCAGCAGCAATGCTGTTACATTAAGTACAAACGGAAGTGCGGACATTCCAAAAAACTGGGTGTTCAGATATGATCTTGATTATACGATCAACAGCGGTCTTTCGAGCAGTGTGACCAAGAACCCCGCGATCCTGAATGCTTCAATGGAAAAACAATTGTTTAAAAAGAAAAACGGTATCGTTAAACTGGCTGCATTTGACCTGTTTAATCAGAACAGTAATATTAACCGTAGTATAAATGCCAACAGTATTGTTGATACCCGGAGCAATAAACTTACCCGTTATTTTATGCTTACGTTCACTTACCGCATTCAGAAATTTACCGGCAAACAACCGCAAAGCGGTATGAAGATGGTTCGGGCATTCGGAGGTTAGGAGTTTAGAATTATGAGTTTAAAGTTATGAGTTGGAGAACAGTTTCACTTTGGTACGCTGTCAAATTAAAAAAACTCATAATTCTGAATTCTACACTCGATACTTCCTGCTCTCCCTCTTTTTATACCTTTAAACGTTTTAAACCTTAAACCTTTTTTCCTACCTTTGCCGCCTCTAAATAGCTAGTATATATGAGTGGTGCATTAAAAGAGGTTCGTAACCGTATCAAATCGGTTCAGAGCACACAACAGATCACAAAGGCGATGAAGATGGTAAGTGCTGCCAAGTTAAGGCGGGCACAGGATGCCATTATACAGATGCGTCCTTACGCACAGAAACTGCAGGAAATGCTGAGTAATATCGTCAGCAACAGTGACGGTGATGTTTCTATGGCGCTTGCAGCAGAAAGACCTGTTGAAAAAGTATTGATCATTATTGTAACCAGCGACCGTGGCCTTTGCGGCGGTTATAACAGTAATCTTATCAAGCTTGCAAAACTCACAGCCAAAGAAAAATATCCTGCACAACTCGCAAAGGGTAATATACGTTTTCTTCCGATCGGCAAAAAAGGCTACGAATTTTTTACCAAAAATGGTTTTCCTACAATCGATGCTTACTGGGGACTTTTTGCAGGATTGAATTTTGAAAAAGTACAGACTGCCGCCAAATACGCCATGGATCTTTTTGCCAACAAAGAAGTGGATGCAGTAGAACTGGTGTACAGCGAATTCAAGAATGCAGGCACTCAGCGTTTTGTAGCAGAACCGTTTTTACCTGTTCAAAAAGTAACAGCCGTTGCCGGACAGAAAAAAGCAGATTTCATTTATGAACCTGATAAAGCAGTACTGATTGCTGAACTGATGCCCAAGATATTAAATACACAATTATTCAAAGCTGTACTGGACGCCAATGCCAGCGAGCACGGGGCACGCATGACAGCAATGGATAAAGCGAGCGACAATGCCAACGAAATATTAAAAGCATTAAAGATCAGTTATAACAGAGCGAGACAGGCTGCCATCACAACCGAACTTACAGAAATTGTAAGTGGTGCTGCAGCATTGAATGGATAAAAATTAATGTGTAAATGTGGAGATGTGAAGATTTCACCTCCATCTCTCCACATTTACACATCTTCACATCAGATTATGGATATTTCCGAGATCATACCACATATAGAAGCACTCATTTTTGCGAGTGATAAACCACTGACCACACCCGAACTGGCAGAACTGGTGAACAATGCCCTGGGTTTTATTGAAGACCGTGCCGCGATTGAACAGGTAGACGCTGCGCTCGAAGGCATCCGCGAAAAATACAATTCAGAATTTTATCCTTTCGAAGTAAAACAAAGCGGCGGTGGCTGGCAGTTTCTTACAAAAAAAGAATATTATAAAACCGTTGGCCAGCTCAATGGTGATAAATTTATCAAACGTTTGTCTATCGCTTCTCTTGAAACTCTTGCTATCATTGCTTATAAACAGCCCATTACCAAAAGTGAAATAGAAGCCATCCGTGGTGTGAACTGCGATTATGCTGTTCAGAAATTGTTGGAAAAAGACCTTGTTATTATTTCCGGCAGAAAAGAAGACGCTGTAGGCCATCCGCTCCTGTACAATACTTCCAAATCCTTTATGGATTATTTTGGTATTAACAGTCCAGATGAATTGCCGAAAATAAGTGAAGTGATGATGGAGCAACTGGTGGAAGCTACGATGATGCATACCGGAGATTCCCATTCTACCGAAACCGGCGAGGAAAACAATGCGCGGGAAACAGATGAAATAATTATTGATAGTACTGAAACAACAGAAATTCTTCCTTCTAATATTGCTGTTACAGAAACAGGCGAACTCATTGAAAATAACGACTCAGATGAACCAACACCTGATGAACCTGAAAAAGAATAATATTTCAGAACTCCAATTTAAATGTTCAATAATCAATGCTCAACGATCAATATTCAAGTTGAGCATTTCTTACATTGGGAATTGTTTATTGAACATTGATTATTGAATATTATTTTTCAGCCGCCCAAAATAGTTGTGTCTACATTTTTTTACCAACGGCATTGCGCTCCCCACTCTTTTCATTAGGTTTGCTGCCTAAATAATCAAACATGAACAGAAAACTTTTTGCAGCTGCATTTTCTTTGGCTGCACTACTTCTTTGTCTCAGTGTATCAGCCCAGGATGCATTGCCCCTTAGTCCGAAAGTTAAAACCGGCAAACTTGCCAATGGCCTTACTTATTATATACTTCCCAATAAAAAACCCGAGCAGAAAGTTGAGCTGCGTCTGGTAGTAAATGCAGGTGCCATCAATGAAGAAAATGATCAGCAGGGCCTTGCCCACATGAGTGAACATATGGCTTTCAACGGAACAACGCATTTCAAAAAAAATGACATCGTTTCTTTTCTGCAGGATATCGGCGTTGGCTTTGGCAGCGATCTGAATGCATATACAAGTTTTGATGAGACGGTTTATATTTTACCCATTCCTACTGACAAACCGCAGAATCTTGAAAAAGGTTTCCAGGTGCTGGAAGACTGGGCGCATAATGTTACTTACAACAATGATGATATTGATGGTGAAAGGCCCATCATTCTTGAAGAAAGCCGTTTAGGTAAAGGCGCAGGCGACAGGATGTTCCGTAAAGTATATCCTAAACTGTTCAAAGGTTCTTTATATGCCAACCGCCTGCCGATTGGTATTGACAGCATCGTAAAAACTTTTAAACACGACAGAATCAAGAATTTTTATGGCGACTGGTATCGTCCGGACCTGATGGCCGTGATTGTTGTTGGTGATATTAGCGCAGACAAAGCGATGGAATATATCAACAAACATTTTGCAGGATTAAAAAATCCACAAAATGAAAAAGAAAGAAAATATGCTTCTGTTCCTTCTTATGCAGCCAATGATGCAATTGTGGTTACTGATAAAGAAGCTACCAATTATGATGTAAGTATTCAATATCCCGCTTTCAAAAAAGCACCGTTGGTAAGTGAGTCTGATTACAAAAGAGATATGATCCGTTCACTTGCTGTGACCATGTTCAACCTGCGCCTGCAGGAACTGACGCAAAAAGAAAACCCACCCTTTCTGTTTGGAAGCGGAAGCTTTGGTTCTTATGCCCGTGGTTACGATGCATTTTCGCTGGATGCACGCACCGGTGCGACCCAAAATCCTGAAATTGCATTAAAGGTGCTGGTGGAAGAAAGTGAACGCGTTAAGCGTTTTGGTTTTACTCAGTCAGAACTTGACCGTGCTAAAAAAAGCTATCTCAACAATTACGAAAAAGCATATAATGACCGTGATAAAACAGAATCAGGTCAGCTGGTGCAGGAACTGATACCGCTGTTCCTGGAAAATGTTTTCATGCCCGGCATTGAAAAAGAATATGAACTGGTTAAAAAAGATATTCCTTCCATCAGCCTGCAGGATGTGAACAATGTATTTGATGCGATGAAAGGACAGCAGAATAAACTGATTTCGATACAGGGTCCGATCGCGACGGCAGGCAAACAGTTGCCCGACAGTGCTGCACTTATTCAGTTGGTAAGTGCTGTTGAAAAATCAGATGTAAAACCTTATGAAGAAAAAGCGGTCACTACAAATCTGATCAGCAAAGAACCTAAAGCAGGAAAAATTACTGCAAAGAAAACAGATGCGGCGCTGGGCACCACAGAGCTTACGCTTTCAAATGGTGTAACGGTGATCTTAAAGAAAACAGATTTTAAAAATGATGAAGTTTTATTGTCAGGCAGCCGTTTTGGAGGTACCAACGAATATGATCTGAAAGATAAGTACAATGCCAACTATGCCGTACCGGTAGCAGCAGCAATGGGCTTCGGTCAGTTCACACCTACTGATCTGAAAAAAGCACTGGCTGGTAAAACAGCTGTAATTGCCTGCGGTTTTACGCCGGTAAAAGACAATCTCACCGGCAGCAGTTCTGTAAAAGATATTGAAACAATGTTCCAGTTATTGTACCTGCGGGTAACCGCACCACGTAAGGACACTTCTTTATTTAATTCATTCATTCAAAAAAATAAATCGCAATATGCCATGCTGGGCTCTAATCCACAGGCAGCTTTTGTAGATACTTTTTATAAAACATTGTACGCGAATAATCCATTGGCTCCGGTGGCTGTACCGCATGCTGAATATTTTGATAAGATCAATGTAGACAGAGCGCAGGATATTTACAAAGCACATTTTGGAGATATGAGCGGGATGCAGATTGTTCTCATCGGCAATATTGATGAAGCAAAGATCACCCCGCTGATAGAAAAATATATAGCTTCATTACCATCCAGCGGAAAGAAATTTAATTATACCGACAATAAACTGCGCACGGCAAAAGGAAAACAGAATCTCAATGCGTTCAAGGGAGAAGAAGAAAAAAGTCTGATCCTCACCGCGTATACCGGTGACATTCCTTACAGTGAAGACCAGGCGTTGAAATCTGAAGCACTGACACAGGTATTAAATATCCGCATCATTGAGGAACTCCGCGAAAAAGTGCAGGGCATTTATGGTGGCGGCATTTTCGGCGGACTTGAAAAATATCCAAGTCCTTCTTATAGTTTTATTGCGCAGTTGCCATGTGGCCCGGAAAAAGCAGACACCTTACTGAAGGCTTTACAGATAGAGATCAATAATATCCGCACCAAAGGCATTGAAGAAAGTTATCTGAATAAAGTAAAATTGCAATGGAAAGAAACACATAAAGAAGAAATAAAAAGCAATGCATCATGGGCAGCTAACCTCCTGGAATCAAAAGTGGATGGCAGCGATATAGACCGCTTTGTAAATTATGAAAAGTATGTTGACAAGCTTACCACTGCAGACATCAAACAGGCTTCCAATACTTACCTGAACGGATCAAATATGCTGGTGGCACAACTGATGCCGCAAAAATATGATCCGAAGAATGAGACCAGTACTGCCAATCGCAAGAATGTGCTTGTACGAAATATCGAAACAAAATCTGCCGATATTAAAGTAGAGCTGTATGATAACGGTGATGTGGATGGTGATGAGGTAACCGTTTATTTCAATGGAAATGTGGTTTCATCAAAAGCGAAACTTACCACACAACCCGTAACCATTAACCTGAAAGCTTTGAAAAATGCAAGCAATGAACTGGTGATGTATGCAGAAAATCTTGGAACAATTCCACCCAATACTGCATTGATGAAAATTTATGTAGATGGCCAGACTTACGAAGTAAGAGTAGAAAGTGATCTCTCGAAAAACGGATCTGTAAGATTTACATTGAAATAATCGTTACCGGAAACGGTAGCTGTTTTTAAAAACGTATATTGATAAAACGCTTCATCAGAAAAGGTGAAGCGTTTTATATTAATTCTAATCCGGATATTTGCAACCCGCATGTCAGCTTATCCATCATATTCATTAAAACAAAAATGGCAATCGGCATTCAGCATCCCTGCATATAAAAAGAAATTTATTGCAGCAGCTATATTGCTGATCATTGTATTGATCTGTTTGCCCTTTTTCTTTCAACGTATTGAATCAAGAAATGGTTTCGTACTCAATGATTGGTTGTTGAAAAACATTGTTCCGCAGGATCATTCGTTATTTCTTTTTATTATTTTATGGTCAACAACATTATTGATGCTGCTGCGGGCTGTTACTGATCCGCAGATATTTATCAGGTTGATGAGCGCATTTACTTTGCTCTGTATTTCCCGGGTGATTAGCATCAGTCTTGTTCCGCTGAATGGCCCGGCCGGCCTCATTCCGCTGGTTGATCCATTGAGTAATCTGTTCTACGGAGGACCTTTTGTCAGCAAGGATCTTTTTTATTCGGGCCACACCGCCAGTATGTTTTTGTTTTACCTGTTGCTTCAAAAAAGAATGGATAAGATCTGCGCGCTTGCTGCTACTGTCATTGTTGCAGTGCTGGTGCTCCTGCAACATATACATTATACTATTGATGTTGTTGCTGCACCAATAGCAGTATTTATTATTTATCAGCTAAGCATTTACTGGTTAAAAAATACAGCTGCTCATAAATAAAAATGCAAGCCACTTGTTAATAGCTGTATTTCTGTTACGCAGGCTCGAAAGAAATTACTATATTTAACGATTAAATAATAGTAGCTTAACCTTCCAATATTGTTTGACCCATAAACCTAATTAGCATGAGTCGCATTGTAACTGAACATTTTACGCTTGGCGCGGAAATTACTGATCAACAATTGAGTTTTTTTAATAAGAATGGCTATATACTTTTCAAAAATTTTCTGAACAAAGAAGCAGTAGAGCTATTTAAAAAAGAAATGTTCAGAGTAGAGAAGAGCCTGATAGAACAGGGCACTGAAAAAATAAACGGTGTGCCGCTTAAGTTTGGTAAAGACGAAGATGGTAATAAAACGATCCAGCGTTTTTGTTTTCTTTCGCAGCACAGTAATCCCCTGCATGAATTTCTGCAGTCTCCACCCATACAGATGCTGCCTGCATTACTGCAACCTTATGACGGACGAGTTGCGGAAAATGAAAAGGACGGACTTGTACTGAATAATTATCTGCGTACGCCGAATAGCAGTTTCACTCATATGGGCTGGCATACAGATAGCCCGAGGGATCTGTTCATGGGGCAGCGCATTATGCCCATGCTGAATGTGGGAATACATCTTGATGATTGTGCTTTTAAAAATGGCGGCCTACGTGTTATTCCCGGAACACACAAACAGGGTTTTCTTAAACTGATGTTCGGAAAAAAATATTACATCGATAAAGATGCTGATCCGCGTGAAGTTGGTTTTGATATTGAAGCCGGAGATCTTACAGTGCATGATGGCAGGATCTGGCATCGTGTGGAGCAATCGCCTTTTACTGGTGAACAAAGCCGGCGCAGGGTAATGTATGTGCCGATCGTTACCGGTAAATATCAACCCAAAAATAAATACAGTAAAACGCCTTTCTATCATCGCTTCAGTGCAAAGGCGCATCATTAGGATGTGAAAATATGGAAATGTGTAGATGTGCTTTCATCACATCATCACATTTCCACATCTTCATATTTCCACATTTACACATCTCCATGACTTATGCACTTGTAACCGGCGCCAGTAAAGGAATAGGGAAAGCCATTGCTTTCAGCCTGGCGAAAAAAAAATTTAATATCCTGCTCGTAGCACGTTCGGAAGATCTTTTAAAAGTTATCGCTGCAGATATCAAAAAAGAATTTACTGTTGCTGTAGATTATCTCGTTGTTGACCTCTCCGTTAGCACGGCAGCTTCGCAGGTGTTTGAGTGGTGCAATAAAAATAATTACCAGGTAAATGCTTTAATCAACAATGCAGGTTACGGATTGTCCGGCACTTTTGAAAAATATGATGCTGCTGCTTACCTGAACATGATGCAGTTAAACATGGGTACGCTGATCTCTATGACGCATATCTTTCTGCCAATGCTGAAAAAACAATCATCTTATATTCTCAATATCGCCAGTACGGCTGCTTACCAATCTGTCCCCGGACTCGGAGTATATGCGGCTACCAAATCTTTTGTACTTAGTTTCAGCAGGTCACTGAACATAGAATTAAAAAATACTTCCGTATCGGTCACCTGTGTTTCGCCCGGCGGCACCAATACCGATTTTGGTATCCGTGCCGATATCAGTGGTAAAGCCACTTCCATGGCACAAAAGGTAAACATGATCGCAGAAGATGTTGCTGAAAAAGCAGTAAGGGCTATGCTGAATAAAAGAACAGAAGTTATCATTGGCACCATTAATAAGATCGGTGCTTTCGCTGCCTGGCTGGCACCAAAAAAACTGGCAGAATATGGTGCAGCTAAAATTTATCTGAGTAATAAATAAGCTGCAGAGTAAACATACCGCATCATTCTTACAGCCCAGTTACTTTTTTGCACTGGGCTGTCCTTTACCGGTAGTAATGAGATTGCGCAGACTATTATTTATATAATCCGACCATGCATTTGAACAGGCGCTATAACATTCAATTTCCGGAACCAGGCCTGATTGTGTGAACCGGACGATGGTCCTGTTATCCTCTTTAACAATATCAAAGCTGATCGTCATATCCGTCCATTCAGTTTTGTCTTTAAGAAAATTAAGTTTACTGTCTGTCACAAGCCAGACTACTTTTTCATTTGGAATGACTTCAATCAATTTTTGTTTCGAATAATGCACGTCACCAAAACGGACTTCAAATTCATCATTTATTTTTTCTGAATGACCCTCTGAATTTTCTGTCCACCATCCACGGACATTGTTGATGGCATCGAATGCTTCCTTTGGCGTTTTATCCACCGAAATGGTAGTGCTAAAATCTGGTGCAGTCATTTTTTATATTTTAAACAGTATAAATTTTATCCGGCAAATGTATTGTCTAAATACTACAATGGAATTGCAAAAAAATTACTCTTATAAAAAAGGCAGATATGCAGACATAGCAACACATGACCGGAACTGAAGCACAAATCAGTTGTTTAATAATTAGACTATATAACATACACCCTACTTCAATTTTGCATTGAAAAAATCAATGGTACGTTTCCATGCAAGTTCTGCCGCAGCTTTATCATAACGGGGAGTTGTATCATTATGAAAACCATGATTGACATTTTCATAAATGTATGCAGTGTATTCTTTTTTATTTTCTTTGAGTGCCTTTTCATATGCGGGCCATCCTTCATTCATATGTGTATCCAGACCTGCATAGTGTAAAAGAAGTGGCGCTTTTATTTTAGGAACATCTTCCGTTGCCGGCTGCGCCCCGTAAAAAGGAACGGCTGCCGCAAGATCAGGAAGACGCACTGCCATGCTGTTGGCGATACCGCCACCAAAACAAAAACCTACAACGCCCACTTTACCATTACAATCTTTATTACTTTTCAGATAATCATATCCTGCTATAAAGTCTTCAAGCATTTCATTTTTGTCGCGTTTGCTTTGCATCTCCCGACCTTGGTCATCATTGCCGGGATAACCACCTAATGGTGTCAATGCATCAGGAGCAAGCGAAATAAATCCGGCCAACGCAGCCCTTCTAGCCACATCTTCAATATATGGGTTCAAGCCACGATTTTCATGCACCACCAAAATGCCCCCGAGTTTTGTTTTTGCATCAACAGGCATTGACAACAATGCTTTGATCGTTCCTCCACCTTTGGGTGATGAGTAGTTGATATATTCTGATTTTAACCGTGGATCACCGGCGCGGATCTGGACAGCATCAATATAATTGGGCATAAGAAAACTCATGAGTGACGATACTGTAAGTCCACCTACTGCATAAGTGGCCAGTCTCTGCATAAATACGCGCCTGTCGAGACGGTTGTGTGCATAATCATCATAAAGGTCAAACACTTCCTGTTTGACATCTTCCTTTTTGATCTCTTTCATGTGTAGGTATTTACCTTAAATTTAAGAAATTCCACATAATTGAATTCCTTTAGTATCTCTTTTATTTTTGATTTGTGTAAAGATATTTTTCTCTGCACTTTGGAGATGATTGAAGATTGGTAGCGAAATATTGCTGAGAATATAACTACCCGTTCGAAATGCGTGCAATGCATTCGTTCCATTCGTGGCAAACAATCCGTGTTTCTCCGTGCCTTCCGTGGCCAATGTATAAAAAATCAGCGATCCTATCGTATTTTCGCAAAATGGCAACACAACTATCTTACACGCAACTTATTTCCATCGCCAATGAATTTGGTACGCCCACTTATGTTTACCAGGCAGAAAAGATTACTGAGCAATACAATAAATTGAAGTCCGCTTTTAAGAACTGTGATGCAAAGTTTTTCTATGCTTCCAAGGCATTGACCAATCTCAATGTTTTAAAACACGCTAAAGCCATTGGCCTGTCGCTGGATTGTGTAAGTATTCATGAAGTGAACCTTGGCCTGATGGCGGGCTTTGCCAAAGAAGATATCCTGTACACGCCCAACTGTGTTGATTTTGCCGAGATCGTGGCTGCAAAGGAACTTGGCGTAAATATCAACATTGATAATATTTCCATCCTTGAGCAGTTCGGTAATAAATACGGTAACTCCTACCCGATCTGTATCCGTCTCAATCCGCATATCATGGCTGGTGGCAATTTTAAAATATCTACCGGTCATGTAGATAGTAAGTTCGGCATTTCCATTCACCAGATCCGGCATATCAACCGCATTGTAAAAACATTCAACATTCATGTACATGGCATACATATGCATACCGGCAGCGAAATAAAAGATGTGAATGTTTTCCTGGAGGGACTGGAAGTGATGTTTACCATGGCGGCACATTTTCCTGAACTGAAGTTTATTGATATGGGCAGTGGTTTTAAAGTGCCTTACCAGCAGGGAGATCCTGAAACAGATATTGATATGCTGGGTGAAAAAGTTTCCACCGCTTTATTACAATATGAAAAAGAGACCGGTAAACATTTACAGGTTTGGTTTGAACCCGGCAAGTATCTCGTCAGCGAATGCGGTTATTTTGTGGTGAAGGCCAATGTGATCAAACAGACACCCGCAACTGTTTTCGTTGGCGTGAACAGTGGATTCAATCATCTCATCCGCCCGATGTTTTACGAAGCCTATCATTTTATACAGAACATTACCAATCCTGATGGGCCTGAAAGAATTTATACCGTAGTGGGCAATATCTGCGAGACAGATACCTTTGCCTGGGATCGTAAACTGAATGAAGTTCGCGAAGGTGACTATCTTGTATTCTATAACGCCGGCGCTTACGGATTTGAAATGAGCAGTAATTTCAACAGCCGCCTCAAACCCGCGGAAGTACTGGTGAAAGACGGCGTTGCTTCGCTCATCAGAAGCAGAGATGAATTTAAAGATTTGCTGCGCAATCAGATCATTGAATAAGCCCGCCCGGCTGAAGCCATTCGGAGAGGAATAAGAAATAAATAAGAAGAAATAAGAAAGTAAATATCCCAGGCAATACAAAATGTATTATTAGTGTACTGATATTGATCAGAATGGTAACACCGTATTTCCGTGTCATCCGTAGCTAAATGTATTTACATCATCCACAGTGCAAACGCTATCAAAAATTTCTTATACACACCATAAATTAAATAAAAGAAAATCCTTGAACAGAGGTAACTGCCGATTAAGTTTTGCCACCACGGCAGATTCCACATTCTTTTAAAAGCAATGAACATCCATGGCAGCCAGAAGATGAGATGCAGCATTTCAAAGTCAGGACCGAAGATCACATTGCTGACAGGCGCCATTGTATCGTTATAAAACATAAACTGAAACGGAGCAAATAAAGAAACATTGACGTTGTCCGGCACCCAGCCCATTCTCCTTGGTAACCAGTCTATCAATATATGCAGGCAAAAGAAACACATATTGTACACCATAAAGTGCGTAGCCAATATCAACGCAGCGCCATAATATTTTAATTTATTAAAAAAGAAAATGAAAAAGATCAATGCAATAAATGGTACGATCAGAAATACAAGGCTTTTGGAATAACCGCTGACACGATGATCAAACTCTTCATTGAACAATGCAACTGCCGCAAACTTTGTGGTCATGACCGTATCAGCATTTACAAAACGGGCTGAGTCCTTTTGCCAGGTAGGATTACCTTCCGGAGAATACAGTGAACTTTTAATCCTTGTTACCCGATCACGCTGTTCTTCCAGAAATGCTTCACGTTTTTTTTCAGTTAAGTGATCAATGCCGCTGATTACCGCATTATCAACCGGCTTCATAAAGCCAAACATCTTATGGTCAGATAATGTAAAATAATAATGATCGCCCTGCGAAGGCGTGTAATCTGAAATATGCGAGAAATGCAATGCAAAATAAAAGATCAGGTTGACCACCAAAAATAACTGTATCGGCTTTGCATAAGGGACAGTCAGACCATTGAGATTGTCTTTGGTTATTTTGCCTGGCTTAATGAAATTCAACCAGATTGTCTTCAGTACTTTACTTTCGAAGTGATAAAAAAAATCCAGTATCTGATGGAAAAAATGACCAACTGTAAGATGTTTTTCCTGAAAGACCTTTTCGCCGCACACATTGCATATTTTACCGCGAAAGGCATTGCCGCAGTTCCTGCATTCATGCAGGTCATCTCCCATATATACTTTCTTAATGGTTATTTTGGAAAGGCTCATCTATTGAATTACTTATTATACTCCATAGCCACAGCAGCTGTCTTCACCGTTCACAATTGGTGAAGAAAGCAACCATGATCGTGAATTAAATATGGCCAAAACTATCTCTTTAAGTAAGGTTTAACAAATATTCTTTCTCCACAATATTGCAGAATTGAAAAATTCTTCCAATATTTATATCCAATTCTAACAACCGGTACTGCGATTCCCGCAGACTGTAAAAACAGAACCACTTTATGGACCCCGACAGTTTTAATTGTCCCAAAAAACTAAAATTAGTTTTTTCGTGGACCCTGCTGCTTGCAGCCGTCATTGTTATGCCATCCTGTAGTAAAAAAGAAAAATGGATAACTGTTGACCCCGCTTACAGTCAGTATGTAGATGCCTATACCACCGGCATCATTTCCAAAACCAACAGCATCATCATCCGCCTGGCACAGGATGCTTCCACAACCCATACAATAGGCGAAGCCGTTAGTGATGCACTTTTCTCCCTCTCTCCTTCCGTAAAAGGAAAAGCTACCTGGACAGACGCCCGTACCATTGAATTCAAACCAGATGAATGGTTAAAGTCTGATCAGTTGTATGAAGTAAATTTCAAACTTGGTAATGTTACCAAAGTGCCTGACAAGTACAGCAGTTTCCGTTTTAGCGTGCAAACTGTAAAACCCGCTTTTAAAATATCAGACAACGGACTGCGCAGTGCCGGTGACAAAACTAAAATGACGCTCGGCGGTGAAGTGGAAACGGCGGATGTTGAACAAAGCGCCCAGATCGAAAAAATATTATCTGCTTCGCAGAACGGTAGCGCACTAAAAATAAACTGGCAACACAATGAAGCCGGCAAAACGCATGCATTCACTATTGAAAATATTATTCGCGGAAAGAACGTCAGCAATGCCGAACTCAAATGGAACGGTTCTTCCATGAATATTGATAACAAGGACAGCCGCCTGATCGCAGTGCCTGCCACCGGTGATTTTAAAGTACTGAATGTAGTGGCTATGAATGAAGGTGAGCAATATGCATCTATACAATTCAGTGACCCACTCGCAGTTGGACAGGAACTTACCGGCCTTATCAATATCAGCAATCAATCAGATGTTTCTTACAGCATCAGTGGCAGCGAAGTAAAGGTTTATACCGCTACTAAACTGGATGGGAGCTTTACTGTTAACATCAACACCGGCATTAAAAATACCTGGGGGGATGTTCTGGATAAAGCTTTTACTTCCATCATCAATTTTGAGAATCGTCTTCCCTCTATCAAGATACATGGCAAAGGAAATATACTTCCCAACAGCGGTCGTTTGGTACTACCATTCGAATCTATTAACCTGAGTGCTGTTGATATCAGTATCATAAAAATATTTGAGAACAATGTTCCGCAATTCTTACAGCAGAATAATTTAGGTGGAGAAGAAGAACTGCGCAGGGTGGCCAAACCCATCGTACAAAAAACATTGCGGCTCGATGACGACAAGACACTCGATCTTCATAAAAAACAACGCTTCTCTCTCGACATAGACAAATTTATCAAGACAGAGCCCGGTGCTATTTATCATGTTACCATTGGTTTCCGCCCGGAATATTCTTTATATACCTGTCATAGTTCCGATTCTACAACAGATAAAGAAGGAAAAGCAGAAGAAGCTTCTTATAACGAAGGCGGAGATGAAGCCGATACGAGAACCAGTACTGATGATGATGAAGCCTTCTGGAACAGGTACGACAATTATTATCCCAGTGGCTATAATTGGGAAGAGAAAGATAATCCCTGCAGCAATTCTTATTATAACAAAGACCGTTGGGCTACAAGAAATATCATTGCGAGCAATATCGGTTTAACTGCAAAACGCAGTAATGATAACAGTATGCTGGTGGCCGTTAGTAATATCCTTACTACAGAACCCATGAGTGGCGTTGACCTGGAAGTGCTGGATTATCAGCAGCAGGTGATTGCGAAAGGCCGAAGCAACAGTGACGGGTTTGCAACGATCGATCTCAAAAGAAAACCTTATTTGCTGGTTGCAAAAAACGGTAAAGAAAAAGGTTATCTGAAACTGGATGATGGCAGCAGCCTTGCCCTGAGCCGCTTTGATGTAAGTGGTGAAGAAGTCAAGAATGGCATTAAAGGTTTCATCTTTGGTGAACGTGGTGTATGGCGCCCCGGCGATAGCTTATACCTTAATTGTATCATTGAAGACAAAGAAAATAAACTGCCCAAAGAACACCCGGTGGAAATGAGTTTGTATACACCGCAGGGACAATTGTATAAACATATCATCCAGAATAATGCAGACGATGGTTTCTATGTTTTTAAAACTGCGACTGATGCCGCATCTCCAACCGGTAACTGGTTGGCGAAGGTAAAAGTAGGCGGCGCCGTCTTTGAAAAAAGATTGAAGATAGAAACGGTAATGCCCAACCGTCTTAAAATAAATGTTGATTTTGGTAAAGACGCAATACTCAGCCAGGACAATGCAGTAACCGGTACGATCAAAGCCAGTTGGCTGTTTGGTGCCCCCGGAAAAAATCTTAAGGCAAAGATCGATGCATCATTGCATGCACGCACAACTACCTTCGATAAATTCAAGGGTTTTGATTTTGATAATCCCACATCGAAATATTCCACGCAGGATAAAACCATATTTGATGGCACACTGGATTCTGCAGGAAAGGCGATGATCAAACCCGACTTTCAGATTGAAGAACAGGCGCCCGGTATGCTCAATGCCAATATGATCATCAAAGTGTTTGAACCTGGTGGTAATTTCAGCATTGATAATATGAGCGTGCAATACAGTCCCTATGCAAGTTATGCCGGCATCAAATTGCCCGAAGGGCAAAAGCCTTTTGATTATTTGATGGCGGGTAAAACACATACTGCGCAGCTGGTAGATGTAGACAGTCATGGCAATTTATTGGCTGGTAATACAGATCTTGAAGTACAGTTCTATAAAATACAATGGCGATGGTGGTGGGATGATAACGGAGATAATCTCAGCAATTTCACGCAGGATAAATACAATACACTGCTCAAAAAAGAAACCGTTCATCTTACTAACGGCCGAGGACAATGGAGTTTCGGTACTTCTGAAAATGAATGGGGACGTTACCTGGTTTTGGTAAAAGATCTTAAAAGCGGGCATACCACCGGCTCTACTTTTTATATAGAAGACGCTTTCTGGAATACCCGAAGCAATGATGATGATCCTACCGCTGCTTCCATGCTTTCTTTCGTGGCCGATAAAGAAAAATACAATGTGGGCGATGAAGTGAAACTGAGCATTCCAAGCAGCAAAGGCGGAAGAGCTTTGATCAGCCTTGAGAACGGCAGCAGGGTTATTAAATCATTCTGGCAGGAAACGGTGCAGGGACAAACCGTCGTGAAGTTTAAAGCAGATGCATCCATGTCGCCGAATATTTATGCAACGGTGAGTTTGATACAACCACATGCGCAAACCGTGAATGATCTCCCTATCAGAATGTATGGTGCTGTGCCCATTATGGTAGAAGATAAAAATACAGTACTTAGTCCTGTATTGAATATTCCGGCAACAGTACGGCCGGAGCAACAGATCAATTTTTCTGTGAGTGAGCAACAGGGAAAAGAAATGACCTATTGTGTGGCCATTGTTGATGAAGGTTTGCTGGACCTCACAAGATTTAAAACACCCGATCCGCATGGTGCTTTCTATGCCAGGGAAGCATTGGGTGTAAAAAGTTTTGATCTCTATGATTACGTGATCGGTGCATGGGGCGGTGATCTTGAAAGGATATTAACGATCGGTGGTGATGAAGATGCAGGGCCTGTAAAACAAAAGACTGCAAACCGTTTCAAGCCTGTTGTTAAATTCATAGGGCCCTTTCATCTGAATAAAAACCAACAGCAGAATCACAGCATACAATTGCCTGCATACATTGGTTCTGTAAGAGCGATGGTAGTGGCGGCACATGAAGGCAGTTATGGTTTTACAGAAAAAAATGTGGCAGTTAAAAAGCCATTAATGCTGCTCGCAACTTTACCAAGAGTATTGGGCCCGGGCGAGACGATCAAATTACCGGTGACTGTGTTTGCAATGGAAAACAATATTAAAAATGTAAATGTAACATTGCAATCCAATCCTTTTTTAGAAGTAGTCGGTAGCAATGCACAGCAGGTAAGTTTTTCGCAGATCGGGGAACAGATGGCTTATTTTAATGTGCGGGTAAAACCGAATACCGGTATCGGTAAAATAAAATTGAGTGCAGTTTCCGGTGGAGAAAAAGCAGACTATGAAGTGGAACTGGATATCCGCAATCCCAATCCTCCCATAACAAGTGTGAGTGAAATCACACTGGCACCAGGCCAGCAATGGAAAACAACCGCAGCACCGATTGGGGTTGCAGCCACCAGTACTGCAACCTTAGAAATCTCCAGTGTGCCTTCTATGAATTTACAAAAACGTTTGAATTACCTGATCGAATATCCGTATGGTTGTATTGAACAGACCACGTCTGCAGTATTTCCGCAATTGGTATTAAACCAACTCACAGACCTGGATGATTATCGCAAGGCACAGATCGATAAGAATGTAAAGGCCGGTATTATGAAACTGCAGAACTTTCAAAGACCCGATGGCGGATTCAGTTACTGGCCCGGCAATATTGAAAGTGACGAATGGGGAAGTAATTATGCAGGACACTTTTTAATAGAAGCACAGAACAATGGCTATGTAGTGAGTGATTATATGCTGCAGCAATGGAAAAATTTCCAGCGCGGCAGAGCCAATAACTGGATGCCTTCTACTACCAATTTTTATGGAGGAGATCTGGTGCAGAGTTACCGACTTTATACATTGGCGTTAGCAAAGGTGCCGGAACTGGGCGCAATGAACCGGCTGAAAGAGTTCAAGTATCTTTCTCCCGAAGGCAAGTGGCGGCTGGCTGCTGCTTATCAACTCGCCGGCCAGACCAATACTGCATTGGATCTGATCAGCGGCCTGCCCGTTACATTTGAACAGAGAACCATTCCGGGTATTACATTCGGCTCCGATCTGCGTGACGAGGCCATGGTATTGGAAACATTGACACTGCTCGGTAAAAAAGAAAAAGCAAAAGAACTGCTGACCAGTATCGCCGCAAGATTGTCCCAGGACAATTGGTACAGTACCCAGACCACGGCTTATTCATTAATTGCCATCGCGAAATTTTGCGGAAAGAATGCCAGCGGTGCAAAAATTCTTGCGACTGCAACGGTGGATGGAAAAGGAACAGATATTAATTCAGCGTCTTATATCCGCCAGCAACCGATCGTCTTCAAGAGTGGCAACAGTAGTGTGGTCATTAGTAATAAAGGCAGCAATACTTTATATGTACGCATCATCACGCAGGGGCAACCGCTCGCAGGCGACAGTTTGAAAGTAAACAATAATCCTTCGGCATTGATCATGACCGTTAGTTACCTGTCACGCGACGGCAAAGCGATCGAGATTAATAAACTGCCGCAGGGAACTGATTTTGTTGCGAAGGTAACGGTAACCAATCCGGGCAAGCGTGGCTATTACAGCCAGATGGCATTGAACCAGATCTTTCCGAGTGGCTGGGAAATATTGAATGCAAGAATGACCGGTGGAGAAGGAAGTTTTAAATCATCCAATTCTACTTACCAGGATATCCGAGATGACAGGGTATATACTTTCTTTGATATCGGACCGGATCATGTGAATACTTATTATGTGCAGTTAAATGCATCTTATCTGGGCCGGTACTTTTTACCGGGCACTTTCTGCCAGGCGATGTATGACAACAGCATTACAGCGGGAGTAAATGGCAAGTGGGTGGAAGTAGTCAATTAATGAGATGGAGGATTAATATAAATTTTACCACAGGGGAACCTGAGTCAAATGCAGCACAGAGTTTTAGGAGTCTATACTCCTTAAACTCTGTGAAAAGACTCCGGTAACTCTGTGGTAAAATATTAATACCTGATAAACATAAAAAATCTAAACGAATTCTTTTTTCTCAATTGAAAAAGTTCTTTTACAAAACAGCATCGCTCAGTAACCGTACAAAAATAAAACTGCTATGCATTACAGGACTGTTGTTATGGTTCTGGTTTTCGCTTCCCAAAAAATTATTCAATGCGCCTACCAGTTATGTAATTGAAGATGCAGATGGCAACCTGCTTAATGCAACCATTGCAAGTGATGGCCAATGGCGGTTTCCTTATAACCCGGCTGTTCCACAAAAATTTACAGACTGCATTACCACATTTGAAGACAAGCGTTTCTTTGAGCATCCTGGTGTTGATCTGATCTCTATCACAAGAGCAGCATCCAAAAATGTCCGCAATAAAGAAGTGGTTCAGGGAGGAAGCACTTTAACTATGCAGGTGATCCGGCTTGCAAAAAAAGATGATAAAAGAAATATCTGGAACAAGATCAAAGAAAGTATACTCGCTGTGCGGCTGGAACTTTCTTATTCTAAAAATGAGATACTCGCACTTTATGCAAGCAATGCGCCGTTCGGCAGTAATGTGGTTGGACTGGATGCTGCTTCATGGAGGTATTATGGCAGAAGCGCAGACAAATTAAGCTGGGGAGAAATGGCCGCGTTGGCAGTTTTACCCAATGCACCGGCCCTTGTTCATCCCGGAAAAAACAGGGAAGTGCTGTTGGCAAAAAGAAATAACCTGCTGGATAAATTATTACTCGCAGAAAAGATCGACAAAAATACCTGTGACCTCTCCAAGCTGGAACCTTTGCCCGGCGAGCCTTTGCCGCTCCCGCAACAAGCACCACATTTATTACAGCGTTTCCGCAAAGAAAATTTTTCTTTCAAAGGAGAAACAAAAATAAAAACAACACTGAACAGCGAACTGCAGAAAAATGTAACAAGAATTTTAAGCGAGCATCAATCCGTTTTGAAAGGCAATGGCATCAACAATACCTGTGCAATAGTACTGGATGTGGAAACTGGAAATGTACTGTCTTATGTGGGCAATGTTTATAATACCGGTGATGCGGAAATGGAAAGCTTCAATGATGTGATTGCAGCACCGCGAAGTCCGGGCAGTACTTTAAAACCAATACTGTATGCATCCATGCTGAGTGATGGATTGATATTGCCCAACAGCATCATCCCGGATATACCAACACAGATCGGTGGTTACACCCCGCAGAATTTTGACCTGGGATATGATGGTGCAGTACCGGCTTCAAGAGCGCTGGCAAGAAGTCTGAATATACCTGCCGTAAAATTATTGCAGCAGTATAAGTATGCGCGTTTTTATGAAATGCTGAAGCAATGCGGCATTACAACCTTAAACCGTTCGGCAGATACTTACGGATTGAGTTTAATATTGGGTGGTTGCGAAGTCACAATGTGGGATCTTGCCGGCGTATATGCATCTATGGCAAGAGCACTCAATCATCAATCAAAAAATAAAGGCATGAATGAGCTGAAAGATTTTCATGCACCCAATTATATTGCAGGAAAGAAAACAATTCCGGCATCAGGTGGAACAATCGCTATGGATGCAACTTCCATCTACTTTACTTTCCAGGCCATGCAGGAAGTAATGCGTCCGGGTGAAGAAGGTTTGTGGCAGCAATTCAGTTCATCACAAAAGATAGCATGGAAAACCGGCACCAGCTTCGGTTTCCGAGATGGCTGGGCAATTGGATTGACGCCAAAAAATGTTGTAGCGGTATGGGTGGGTAATACGGATGGTGAAGGCAGGCCGGGATTGATCGGTGTGCAGACAGCTGCACCCATCCTCTTTGATATATTCAGGCTGTTGCCCAACGTTAGTTGGTTTGAAAAACCCACATACAATTATGTGTATGTACCGGTATGCAGACAAAGCGGCTTCCGCGCAAATATTGATTGTCCGGATGTTGACACTTTATTTCTGCCGCCGAATGCAGCCAAGGCGCCGCAGTGTCCTTATCATAAGATCATTCATCTTGATGCTACGGGAACTTACCGTGTAACGGAAGCCTGCGAATCGCCTTCATCCATGCAGCACCAGAGCTGGTTTATATTAAGTCCGGCAATGGAATTTTATTACAAACAACGCAACAGTGATTATAAAGTATTGCCGCCATTTAAACCGGGTTGTGATTTTGCTGAAACAGGAAAAGTACTGGAGCTGATCTATCCGCAGCCTGATGCAAAAATATATGTACCGATGGAGATCAGCGGTGTAAAAGGTAAAGTTGTTTTTACGGCTGCACATCGCAGAAGTGGTGCGAAAATATTCTGGAGCCTGGATGATGAATATATTGCAACAACTCAAAATTTTCATGAACTGGCATTGAATCCTTCACCCGGGAAACATATCATTACATTGGTAGATGAAAACGGAAACTCTGTAGCAAGGCAGTTTGAAATACTCGAAAAAGAACATTGATATTTTTTGATCTTACTAATTCACATCTTCATTAGCCGTGGATATAACCGGAAATAGATTTCAAAGGCCATTGGATTTTTTCCATAAAGACTGTTTAATTTTTTGTCTGCACTGTAAAATGTAAACTGACCGCCGCCCGATAACGTAGTATGTTTTATATTAACGAGATCATGATTCAGTCCGAGTGTGATTGCATTTACGGGAAAAGCAGCATCCTGCCCGTAAATAAATTGATTGAGATTTAATTCTTCAACAGATTTCTGCACATATTCATATTTTCCATACAGGGCGGTTTTATTTTTTCTCCAGGATGCTTCCAGTAAAAAAGCATTTTCTCCATCGTGGTCTTTAATTTTATTCATTCCCCACAATGCAATTGCATTGAACCAGCTTTTTTTATCAGCTGAAAAGCTATATGTTGCTGAAGCAGTTGTTCTGTTCACATTCTCTTCAGGATGCAAAGCTTCAGGACTTTTTAAATAACCTGTTGATACCTGCAAAGCCCAATTCTCAGAAGGATTGTAAGACAACCTGCCGCTCCAGCTGTCAAACCGTGGCTGATCGAAATTAAAACGATGCTCATCCGGCTCTCTTCCTGTAAACAAAGATCCTTCTGCTTTAAATTTTCCCGAACGGATACCAAGCGTTGTTACACCAAAGCTGATGTGCGTGGCATCTACCCAATGATGGGAAAGTGGCGCATCAGGGTTATATAGCGCTGAAGGGCGATGCATAAAAGCAACAGGACCCAATGCGGGTTCACCAGGGTAAGCCAGGTAAAAAAATACATCTGTCTTTTTTGAAAAAGCATATGCATAACTCACCGATAATTCGGAGAACAGATCATGTGGATGCTGCCGGTTTACCAACGGCTGGCCTTTATAGTTTTCGCCACTTTGAAACAATAAGGGATAGCCGCCATTCCCCATTGTTAATGCATCTAAAGAAAACATGGTATTGAAATGAAACAAACCATTGCTGCCAACTTTTCTCTGGCCCATCAGCATGAGCCAGTTGGGCGCATCAATTTTATCATTCCCTCTTGAACCTTTATTGGAAAAATCCTGATTGTTATAACGCAGAAAAATATTTCCATGCAGCATATACATCCATTTTTTTGAATGATACATCTGACCATACATGGGCGACGCATCGGGCAGCCATGCAGTTCCTGATCCGTTGCGATTCATTGGCAGGTGAAGTGAAAAAGCATTGCTCATGTTTCCCATATCCATATCCATACTTTTTTTGTTGGCATGTTTAGTATTACTGGTCATGTTCATCGGGGTGTTGTTGCTCTTTGGTTTAGAGCTGTCCATTTTCATACCGGCGGGCATCTGGCAGACAGCAATAAAAGAACCACAACACATTATTGAAATCATCATTATTTTTTTCATCGAAGAGTTGTTGAATATTTACAGCATACAGTCTTGGTGACAAAAATTGTTGCAATTCCCGTGCTTATTTCTATCTCATGTCCAGGCGTATAAAATTGTTTTACTTTTTCAGCAAGAGTAAACGCAATATCCTTTTTTTATCTTTTTGCTCAACAGGAAAAGAACCGGCAGTTTGAAATACCGGAAAAATAATAATTATTATTTTATTAAGCAGGGTAGTTTGTTACCCACTATTAATACTGACAATTGTTTTTTCGCTGTGATAAAAGCTGGCGCTGTAATTGTATTCCTGTGTAAAATGTTTGATCATCTTAAAACAAATCAAAATGGAAAAGATTGTAACAGATAATTTTACGGGCACCAATCCCATGTCCCACAATAGTAATACTCCATTAAAATTTCTCACCGCGAGTTCTATCATCGGCGATAAGGTACATGATGAAAAAGATGAACCCATGGGGAAGATCATGGACATCATGGTAGACATCAGTAGCGGTAAGATCGATTACGTAGTAATTGAATTTGGCGGTTTTCTCGGCATCAATATGAAATGTTTTGCTATTCCGTTCCAACTGCTGGAAGTAAATCCTGAGAAAAAGATGTTTGTATTCAGGGGAAAAAAGGAAATGCTTCAGGATGCACCAGGATTTGATCCGGAGCATTGGCCCGATACAAATTTCCATCACGAAGAAACATACTGGCATTTTGTGTAATCATCCTGATGCGTACTGCGTTAAGCTGTTCAGTAATTGATCGTCAAAGCTTATATGATAAAAAACCCCGGATTATCCAGGGTTATTTATTATCAACAAGCATATAAGTTATTTTACTTTTTTCAACAGCAGTACATAACCGCAGAGATTCTTCTTCTTGGTTTTATTTACCTGGACCGGTTTCATCATATGATATTCTGAGAACTTGGGTATATAAGAATAACTGATGATATTACCGTCCACATCACCCCACATTTTCTTTTGATATACCACCTGTCTCTCTTCCCAGTCGAACATACGGACCTCATATAATTTTGAAGTAATGTCTCCAATAAAAATAAATTGATACCAGCTTCCTTCAGTCAATGGAACGATCACAGGCATTTCATATTCACTCTCCATTGTCATGGATGCTTCTTTTAAAACTACAAAACCCTGTTTGCTGAACTCCTGTTTGATACTGTCTACCTGGTGCGAAATGAAATCATCATTGCATGGCTTTTGCCTGATCACGTCCTGAGCATGGATGAAATTGCTGCAGAAAAGAAAAGACGTGAGTAAAATAAATAGGTTTTTCATTTACTGATGAAAACGTTTAAGGTAAATTGGATTACAATGATACAACCCTTTCCCAACTTCCAGAGTAATAATATCAGGATATTGCGGACAGCTTCTAAAAACGCTGATCTTGCTGTAATATTGTGCTATTTCAGCATAAATCATTAAATATCAGACTTATTAAAATAAAAATTATTGGCCTGGCTGGTACAGGTAATCACCAGATCATTGATACAAACATGTTCCGGCAGGCTGGCACAATGGTAAATGGTATCAGCAATATCTTCTGCATGCAACGGCGTATAGCCTTTATAAACAGCTGATGCCTTTGGCTGATCATCTTTAAAACGGACCAAAGAAAATTCTGTGTCCACTGCTCCCGGATGAATAGCAGTAACCTTGATCCGGTGCCGCAACAGGTCGATGCGCATCGATTCACTTAAAGCAGTGACCGCATGCTTAGAAGCACAATACATGTTTCCTTTTTCATAAACTTCCTTGCCTGCGGTTGATCCCATATTGATGATATGCCCTTTTTTATTGGCGATCATTACAGGAAGTACGGCTCTTGTTACATAGATTAAACCATGCACATTTGTATTCAGCATGGTTTCCCAATCATCCATGGCTGCTTCATCAAAATAATCACGGCCCAATGCAAGTCCTGCATTATTAATCAGGATGGAGATCTGTTTCCATTGCTCAGGCAGATTTTCAATTGCATGAAATACTTCCTGCCTGTTCTGCACATCGAAATGAAGCGGCAATACCTGGATGGAATATTCGCTTTCGAGTGCTGCTTTCAGGTCCAGTAATCTTTCCTTTCTTCTCCCGGTAATAATGACATTATATCCATTGCCGGCAAATTTATGGGCGCATGCTTTGCCGATCCCTGATGTAGCACCGCTGATGAAAACTATTGTATTCACTTATTAAAAATTAAAAGTTGACAATTGGTGTGTTTGCTATTAAAAGGCAGAACGCTGATTATTATGATCTTTATGATTTATGCTGATTTGATTGTTTTTCCTAAATCAAAACAAATCATATTGAAATTATTTTATCCTGGAATAGATGAATTATGATTTTTTATTAAAACCCATAAATCATAATTACTTTATCCGATCTTAAAAATCTGCGTTCCTTTTTAATAAATGCGATAACAAGACTCTGACCATTAAAAAAAATCCCGGATCAAAGATCGGGGATGATTTATTTTATTGAGAGAATTATTTATAAAGAAGATCATTTCAATGGTTATTCGACAAAACAAAGTATCAATCATTTTTAATTTTGACTTTTAACTTTGATCATCTTACCAATACTGCATATCCTTTTCTCCGGATAATATTATTTTTATAATCAACAGCCTCTGCTTCCCATACAAAAGTTGCTGCATCCTGTCCCCTTCCACCGAAATTACCATCCCAGCCACGGCCCTGATCGCTGGTACTGAATACCATCTGGCCCCAACGGTTGAACACTTTAAAATAAGTAAGGGTTTTGATACCCAGCAATACCGGGCGCAACACATCATTGAGTCCATCGCCATTTGGCGTAAATGCATTCGGAACATAAATGCCGGCTTCTATCTTAAAAACTTTCACCAGGATCGTGTCACGTCCTTCGCAACCAGCTGCTGTTTTTACCAGTAATGCATATTCAATCGTATTGAGCGGCGTAGAAATTGGCGTTGCAATTACAGTACTGGTCAAATAAGTAGAAGGACTCCATAAATAAATTGAGCCACCCGTTCCCGTTAGTTGCAGTGGCTGACCTTCCACAACACTCGTGTCACGCGGGCCTGCATTGGCAATTACTTTAGGATACACTCTTACCCAAACTGTATCTTTGGCAGGTTTCGGGCAACCCAGTGTGTCGGTGACCGTAACGATGTATTGTATATTGGCAGTTGGCTTCACTGAAACAGGATTTGGAATAAATCTGTTATTCAAAAAAGTAGCAGGGAACCATACATAATTGGTTCCGCCGGTTGCATTGAGCTGGGCATTATCACCAAAACAAACAATCGTATCCACACCTGCTTTGGCAGGTGGATAAGGAACTACTTTAATGCTTATATCATCCTGCGCCTGGCATTTACCAATATTGGCAATTACATGATAAGTAATATTTGCAAGCGGTAATGTAAAGGGACTTTTTTTCGTTGGATCATCCAGGTAAGTAGATGGGCTCCAGATATAATGCAATGCATCTCCAACTGTATTGATTAAGAAACCATCTGTTTTACAAACTGACGTATCGGGGCCTGCATTTAAAGTAACAAACGGTTTTACATCTACCAGTACAGAATCTTTATTGATGCAACCATTGCCATCCGTTAGTGTAACAAAATATTTAGTAGGTACATCCGGACTAACCAATGGATTTTGAGCATTGACATTATTGATCATGTAATTTGGACTCCAGACAAAATTACCAGTGCCGTTACCCGTTAGTTGAAGCGTATCAATGGTACAGATCAATGTGTCATTGGTAACATTGAGCGAAGGTTTTTTATTTACAAATACCAGTACTGTATCATTTCTTAACGTGCTGCAACCATTAACGCCAACAGAAACAATATAGGTAGTTGTATCCACAGGATTGGCCACTGGATTGGATATGGCAGGATTGCTAAGTCCTGCTACGGGTGACCATATATAAGTATCGCCACCACTTGCATTCAGTTGTGCGGTACTTTGTCCTGCACAGATATTTTTATCAGGCCCGGCATTGGGGATTGCAAGTGGCTTAACGGTAATTGTTTTATTAGGAGCAACAATGCAATGATTGCCCCAGACAGCAGTGAGCACATAATTGGTAGTTGTTGCGGGATAAGCCTTGGTTATTGATGACGTGGGTGCAGAAAGACTATTCACATTATTCCATTGCCAGGTGACTGGTGAGTGATTGGCAGTGCCGGTCAGCGTTAGTGTGTCTGCTTCGCAGATATTGGAAGCCGTTGCAGCAATGCTTGCGGTAAGATCATTCACCGGCCTTATTATGACCGAATCATTGGCAATACAGCCACTGTAATCCAGTTTTACATAATACTTCGTTGTAACAGCCGGGTATACCTGTGGAATATTAGTATTGGCACCGATGATATTGTAATTGGGTGTCCACGTAAAATTGCCAGTACCGTTGGCGGTTAATTGCAAGGTATCCAATCCGCAATAGGAAGTATCTTTTGGAAAGACGGTTAGTGGGGGTTTATCCAGTACATCAATATTCTGATAGATCGTATCAACACAACCTTTGCTGTTGCTGACAATGAATTGAATTGGGTAAGTTCCTGCACTTGGATAAGTATAATTCGGATTTTGCAAATGGCTTGTATCCGCGAGTGTAACCGGATTACCGAAGTCCCAACTCCAGGTATCTACAAAACCATATTTTGTTTTAGTTGTGTCAACAAATTGAACCGGGACATTTTTACAAAGCGGTGCATTGGCAATAAAACCGGGGAAGAAACCCGGATATACTCTAACCAATACGGTATCGGTATCAAGGCACTGACCTGCTATGGAGACCCGGACAATTAATTTGAATACGCCCGTATCCGAGTATGTATGAACAGGGTTTGCTAAAATAGAAGTATCCAGTATTCCTGTAGATGGATCACCAAATGTCCAGAGATAATCTGTATTGGCGGGATTCTGATTTTCAAATTCATTGCTGAAATTAATTGTAAATCCATCGCAGGTTGTTTGCCGCGGCTTCAATTTTGCACTTAACGGTGAGCAATCTCTCACCCTGATATGCAATTCCTTTCTTGATTGGGCAAAATACTGTCCTTGTCGGAATTCTGAAACACAGACTGTGACGACATATTCTCCTGTATTACTTATTGGCGGAGCTATACCGCTTATAATGCCTGTTCTTGAATTAATACGTACGGCTGTTCCAAGCGGCTGCGTTCCTGTATAAGGAGCCAAGTAAGGTACCGAAGCATATGGCGGGGGTGTGGCAGGATCCGGATTTACATTAACCTGATCTCCCCCAGGATAAGCATAACAGAATGAATAAGATAAAGAATCACCATCTAAATCTGTACCTGCAAAAGAATAAGTAAAAAAATTATTCGCGCATACAAGCAATGTATCGTCAACAGGAAATATCGGGCTGCTGTTATGATCACCATTTGCAATCGGATTAACTGATCCGGGTATTTGTATTGACCAGGTATTACCTACAGCACCTGAATTGGAAAGATTATCCATTCCGTTTAATCTACAGCATTTCTGATAACTTACTGTGTAACCATCTGGTGAAACAGGTAACTCATAATTATTCAATTCATAGGTGAAAACGCTGTAGTATGCTCCTGTAAGTGTACTCGGATCTCCGGTTATACAAGGACTTGCATATGTTTTTATAAGTTGGGTTTGTTTTGTAAGTGCGACGTTTACATTGGCATATTGAGTAGTCGTAGCGCCATTAAAAATTGTAAAATCAATAGCATTCCATATTTGTGCTCCGGGGGGAGCCCCTACACTTGGATTGGGAGATGAATAAACAGTCAGCGTAATCTTATATCTTAATTTGGTTGGATCAACAATGCCCGGACCGAGGTATTGGTAAGTAAAAAATCCTCCTTTTATATGTGCCCCAAAACTTTGTAGTACGCAAAATGAGATCAGCAGGGACAACAAATATTTTTTCATAAATAGGAATTGATCAATAGCCAGACCTAAAAATACACAAAAACGTTGTCCCGGCAAAGCGGGACAGGGTGGAAGTTTTACAGGTGCTGAACAGCGTTTTGTTCGTGTTTGGTTCGGGAATCCTTC
>JBDUCW010000147.1:0-11035 GCA_040003235.1 Ferruginibacter sp.
GATCTGTGCTTTTGCAGAATGTAACCGTACGCCATTTGATCTTGCGGAAGCAGAGAATGAACTGATCGGCGGTTATCATACAGAATATTCTTCCATGAAACTGGGCTTTTATCTTTTTGCTGAATACATCAATATGTTTATCAGCAGTGCGGTAATTGTTAGTCTCTTCTTTGGTGGATACGACATACCACTCTTTAATGATGCGCATGTAAGAGAAAGTATTGGTGCCAACTGGACGGCATTGATCCAGGCGGCTGTATTACTGGGCAAAGTTGCATTCTTCCTGTTTTTCTTTATGTGGGTAAGATGGACGATTCCCCGTTTCCGTTATGATCAGCTGATGAATCTTGGATGGAGAATTTTAATTCCTTTATCATTATTAAATATGCTTGGGACAGGAGCCTTTTTATTATTCAAACAAAACGGCTGGCATTTTTAAAACATAAAATATATTTGCGCAAAATTTTCAGTTGCGCCGGATAAAAAAATAACATGGACGCATTAACCAACAGGGCAAGATTTGTAGAACGTAAAAAGATGAACTTCCTGGAAAGGATGTACCTGCCGGCAATTGCACAGGGGATGGTCATTACGTTTAAACACATTTTTAAAAAGAAGGCCACCATCAGTTACCCGGAAAAAAAGCGTGAGTTCAGCCCGGTGTTTCGCGGACTGCATATTCTCAACCGCGATGAAGAAGGCCGTGAAAACTGCACCGCCTGCGGTTTGTGTGCAGTAGCCTGCCCGGCAGAAGCAATCACGATGGAAGCAGCTGAAAGAAAAGCAGGCGAAGAAAATTTATACAGGGAAGAAAAGTATGCAGCCAAATATGAGATCAACATGCTGCGTTGTATCTTCTGCGGATTGTGTGAAGAAGCCTGTCCGAAAGATGCGATTTATTTAAGTGAAACATTTGCGCCGGCGAATTTTGAAAGAGACCGGTTCATTTATTCAAAAGAGGATCTGTTGATACCGAATCCGGTAACAGAGCCGGAAGCTTTTAAGAAAGCGCAGGGAAGCAGGGTTAAGTTGTAAGTAATAAGTAATAAGTTGTAAGTAATAAGTTTTATAATGAACGTTACGCAGATTTTATTTTGGTTTTTATCATTGCTGGCAGTTGGCAGTGCTATCATGGTGATCGTGAACAGGAACCCTGTGCACAGTATTCTGTGGCTGATCGTAGTGTTCTTTGCCATATCCGGTCATTATGTTTTGCTCAATGCCCAATTTCTTGCGGTGGTAAATATTATTGTTTACGCCGGAGCCATTATGGTACTGTTCCTGTTTGTGGTAATGCTGATGAACCTGAATGCAGCAAGTGAGCCGCCGATGAAGAACAACCTCATGCGGGCAGCTGCCATTGTATCAGGATTGGCATTGATGCTCGTGATCATTGCAGCAGTAAAAAATTCAGAGCAGGTAAATCTGCAGCAACAGGTAGCTTCGGGCGGCAGTGCAGGATTGATCAAAGAACTCGGTCGTTTACTGTTCACCAAATATGTAATTCCTTTTGAGATCAGCAGCGTTTTATTTTTAAGCGCAATGATCGGGGCAGTAGTGATCGCAAAAAAAGACGAAAGCATTGTTGCCGATGCATAAAATATTGAAGCATGGAAATTAAATGGTACATAGGTCTTGCAGTTGCATTGTTCTGCATTGGTATCGTGGGGGTGTTAACCCGCCGCAATGCCATCATCATTTTTATGTGCATGGAATTAATGCTGAATGCAGTGAATCTTTTACTGGTAGCATTCAGTAAAATGCATGCACTGGCAAATGCAGCCGCACCGCAGATCGCAGGCGATGCACAGATCTTTGTATTTTTTATCATGGTGGTGGCAGCAGCTGAAGTAAGTGTGGGACTGGCCATTATTGTGATGCTGTACCGGAACACGCATTCGGTGGATGTGAATTTTTTAAACAGATTGAAGAATTAGTTAAGAATTGAGAATTAAGAGTTAAGAATTGGATAAACATTTAAAGTAAAAATTAAAAAGTAAAAATTCAGCCCGATCATTTTTTTGAATTTTCACTTTTGACATTTGATCAATTGCTATGAGCAAAATTTTCGAATACGTTTGGTTGATCCCTGTTCTGCCGTTGGCAGGATTCCTGATAAATGGACTTGGCAGAAAAAGTTTATCCAGAACACTGTCAGGTTTTATCGGCACAGCCGTGATACTCGCTTCTTTTATCATCAGCCTGTTTATTTTCTTTGAAGTGAAGGAGCATGGCGGGCAGAATGTTCAGCTGTTTAATTTTATTGATGTGGCAGGTCTGCACATCGATTTTGCATTTAAGCTGGATGCATTGTCTTCTTTATTTCTGTTGATCATTACCGGTATCGGTTCATTGATCCATCTTTATTCCACGGCTTACATGCATGATGAAGCGCCGAAAGATTTTGCAAAATATTTTTCTTACCTGAACCTTTTTATATTTTCCATGCTCTTACTTGTCATGGGTTCCAATTTCGTGATCATGTTCATGGGTTGGGAAGGAGTAGGGCTTTGCAGTTATTTACTGATCGGTTTCTGGTTTAAAAATAATAGTTATAATAAAGCGGCCAATAAAGCATTTATAATGAACCGCATCGGCGACCTTGGATTTTTACTGGCGCTGTTTTGGCTCATTGCAAAAGTACACAGTGTAGATTTTGATGTTGTTTTTTCTGAAGCTGCCTTAAAAAGTTTGAGTACAACAGATATCACCGGTATTACTTTATTATTGTTTCTTGGTGCAACCGGTAAAAGTGCACAGATACCTTTATACACCTGGCTGCCCGATGCAATGGCAGGTCCAACACCGGTTTCAGCATTGATACATGCTGCTACCATGGTTACTGCGGGTATTTATATGATCGCAAGAAGTAACCTGCTGTTTTCGCTCGCGCCTTACACGCAGGGCGTTATTACAGTTATCGGCCTTGCCACAGCATTACTGGCTGCATCCATCGCAACCAGGCAAAACGATATTAAAAAAGTATTGGCGTATTCAACGGTAAGTCAACTTGGTTTTATGTTCCTCGCATTGGGTACAGGCAATTATATCGCTGCAGTTTTTCATGTACTCACGCATGCATTTTTTAAGGCGTTGATGTTCCTCGGAAGCGGCAGTGTCATTCATGCAATGGGCGGCGAACAGGATATCCGGAAAATGGGCGGACTTCATAAACACATGAAGATAACCAGCATTACATTTCTGATCGGCTGCCTTGCAATATCGGGTATACCCATGTTCTCAGGATTCTTTTCAAAAGACCAGATATTGCTGGGTGTATTTGAAAAGAATGGCGGAATGATCTATGGTGTCGCTTTATTTGCAGCATTGCTCACTGCATACTATATGTTCCGTTTATACTTTACCACTTTCACCGGTTCATTCCGCGGAACAGATGAACAGCAGCATCATCTTCATGAAAGTCCTGCAGCCATGACCGTTCCACTGATCATACTTGCAGTGTTGAGTATCATTGGCGGATATGTAGGCATACCGGAATCTCTGGGCGGACATCACGAACTGGCGGCATTTTTATCGCCGGTAGTAAAACCAATGATCGTTGCCGAACCAACCACATTCAGAATAGAATATTTATTAATTGGTTTGTCAACATGCCTTATCATCGTATCGGTATTGCTGGCCTGGGTATATTTCAGGTTCCGCAAATTTGACCAGGAGCCGACCGGTTTTGCAAAAGTATTGCAGGAGAAATGGTATGTTGATGAAATATACGATGCAGTCATTGTAAAACCATTGGGTGCCATTTCCAGATTCTTTAATAATGTAATTGAGAAAAAAGGAATTGATGGATTTGTGAACGGTATCGGTAAAGCTGTGAATTACGGAAGCCGTCAGATGCGTTTACTGCAAAGCGGTAGTGTGGGCAGTTATGTGTTGATGATGGTATTGGGAATACTGGTACTATTGATCGTACAATTATTTTATAAAGGATGACACCGGAATTAAATAGAACCGGTAAAAATATTTTAATAAACAAAACGGTGCTGCGACACTGCGGAGAATAGGGTCAACAACTAATTATGAATCTGAGTGAACATATAACATTTCCACATCTGCTGATCTGTATTCCTTTGATCGCAGGGCTGATGGTTTTCTTTGCTGGAAAAGACAGTGTGGCAAAGGCATGCGCATTACTGGCTGCTTTATTAACACTGGCCGTTTCAATAAGCTCTTTATTTTATAAGGATAATGCAAACCTCAACGGCACTGCTTATACCTATGAATGGCTGAAATATCTCGGTAGCAGTTTTTCAGTAACGCTGGATGGCATGGGCAGACTGCTTACTTTTTTAACAGCAGTTGCATTTCCGGTTATATTTATTGCGACTTATAAAAATACTTATAAAAGCGCCAATGCTTTTTATGGGTTGATGTTGCTTACACAAGCAGGGCTAATGGGTGTGTTTACCGCCAACGATGCGATGCTGTTTTATTTTTTCTGGGAGCTTGCATTAGTACCCGTTTATTTTTTGTGCAGCCGCTGGGGCGGAGAACGCCGGATACAGGCAACATTCAAATTTTTTGTGTACACGTTCGCGGGATCTCTGTTGATGCTGACCGGTATCATCTTTATATACCTGCATACATCGCCCACCACAAACCTGGCGCATGAAATAGTAAGTGATCATTCTTTTTCGTGGCAGGCATTCGCTTCTGCAAGATTGGAAGCATCGGATCAAAACTGGTTGTTCTGGCTTTTCTTTATTGCGTTTGCCATCAAGATGCCCATATTTCCATTTCATACCTGGCAACCCGATGCATATGAACAATCACCTGCGCCAGCAACAATGGTATTGAGTGGCATCATGGTTAAGATGGGATTGTTCGGAGTAATAAAATGGTTGCTGCCTGTATTGCCGCTGGCATCTGCAAAATACAGCAGCATCGCAATTGTGCTTTCAGTTACAGGAATGATCTATGCAAGCTGCATTGCAATAGTCCAGGATAGCCTGAAACGTTTGGTGGCTTATTCTTCCATAGCGCATATTGGTTTAATGTGTGCCGCTGTATTTTCAAAAAGCGAGATCGGCATGCAGGGTGTTATGGTTCAGATGTTCAATCATGGTATTAATATTATTGGCTTATGGATCGTGATAGAACTGATCGAAAAACAATTGGGGGTTAAAAAAATAAGTGAACTGGGTGGCGTGGCCCATAAAGCACCAGTGCTAACGATATTGCTGGTGATTATTGCACTTGCCAATATTGCATTGCCATTGACCAATGCTTTTGTGGGAGAATTTATGATGTTCACAGGCCTGTATCATTTTAACGGATGGATTACTGCCATTGCAGGACTGAGTATTATACTGGCTGCGGTATATACATTGAACATGATCAAGAATGTTTTTTTGGGAGAAGCCAATCCGGTTACATCGATGATCAAAGATATTTCACTGAATGAAAAACTGATACTGATCGTTGTAGTGTTATTCATCTTTGTGATCGGCGTATATCCTCAGCCAATGTTGGATATGGCAAAAGATACTGTGAAAGTGATTATGTCAAAATGGTAGAAATAAATTATATAAAAAATAAATTGTTGCTGACGTAAGTTTATCAGCAACGGCTTTAATATGAATGCGATTATAATAACAGCAGTCTGGGGAATAGTGATGATGTTCAGCGGGGTCTTCATTAAAAGTAAGACCATGCCGAAATATCTTGCCATAGCAGGTTTGCTGCTGGCGTTTGTGCTCAATTGCAGTGAACAGGTTTCTGAAAAAGTATTATTTGAAATTGATCCGCATGGCATGTTTGAATTTTCCGCTTTCGGATATATGTTCAACAATATCGCATTTATCTGTACGCTGCTTTTCTTTTTACTCAACGGTCGTGATATTGAAAAAGTAGGCAGCAATGTTTCAGAATATTTTGCATTGCTTTTCTTTATTCTTTGCGGAGTTTCTATTGCAACATCCTTCAGTAATTTATTGATGTTGTTTATCAGTATCGAGATCATGTCTATTCCTTTGTACATACTCACGGGCAGTGATAAAAGAAATTTAAAAAGTAATGAGGCAGCGCTTAAATATTTTTTAATGGGGGTATTCTCTACCGGTATTATGCTTATGGGGATTGCATTTATTTATGGTGGCAATGCCAATGCGTCGTTCAGTATCAGCCAGATCAATTTCGGCAGCACAGGCGGTATACCTGTATTGCTGGCCATCGGAATGGTATTGCTGTTCATTGCCATGTGCTTCAAAGTATCTGCAGCGCCTTTTCATTTCTGGGTTCCCGATGTATACGATGGGGCTCCAACAGTGTTCACTTCTTTTATGGCAACCATTGTTAAAACGGCGGCATTTGTTGCATTCATACGTCTGTTCAAAACATCTTTTGGCAGCGGCAGTGTACAACCGCAATGGCAGTTACTTGTAGTGATCGTGACTGTTGCAACTTTGTTGTTTGGAAATATTACGGCAGTATTTCAGCAAAGTGTAAAACGCATGCTTGCCTACAGCAGTATTGCACAGGCCGGCTTCATGCTGTTTGCATTATTCGCGGTAAGTGAGCAGGGAACCAATCGCAGTTCTATGGCGTATGAGGCCGTATTAATTTATTCTGCGGCTTATTGCCTGGCCGGCATCGGCATTTTTGCAATACTGATCAGGATGAATGATTATACAGTTGACGGATTTAACGGCCTTGCAAAAAAACAACCATTGCTGGCAGTGACTGCATTGATATTCCTGTTATCGTTGACAGGTATTCCGCTTACAGCCGGGTTTACAGGAAAATTTTACATGCTCATGGCCGCAATGCACAATGGCCATTTCATCTGGTTAATTATACTGGCGGTATTGTGTACTGCTGTGAGTGCTTATTATTATTTCCGGATAATCCAGGCGATGTTTTTTAAAGCACCTTCAGAAACAGCAATACAGGTGCAGGATATTACCTTCTCTTTTAAATTATTGCTGGCCATCACATCTCTTTTGATTATTCTGGTAGGCCTCTTTCCGGAATTATTGCTGCAGTGGCTGTTCCGTTAATAAAAGGTCATCATTAGAAAAGCTTTTACGATTACACTTATTTCTTATTTATCTTTAAAGAAATTAAAAAGAATGGTGCCGGATGAATTTTAAAGATACCATATCACTTTCTTATAAAACGATCCGGAGCAATAAACTCAGGACCGCCATCACGGTGACAATTATAGCGCTCGGTATTTTTGCACTGATCCTTATCATTACCGCGATACAGGCTGCCAGCAACAGTCTTACTTCCAGTTTCAGTACCATGGGCGCCAATTCCTTCAGTATCCGGTTTAAGGAAAGAAATATCCGGTTGGGCGGCGGGAACAATTACAACACCAAAAAAGTATCAAAGAACGGAAAGAAAGAAAAGCAATCCAATACAGGAAAAACAATCAGCTATGAAGAAGCGAAGGCATTTAAAGAAAGATATCTTTTTCCTGCAAAAACCAGTATTGCCATTGGCGGGGGAAATAGTTTGATTGTAAATAATGATGTAAAAAAGACGAATCCGGATGTACGTCTGATTGGTGGAGATGAGAATTATCTTGATCTAAACGGGTACAAGATCAGTACCGGAAGAAATATTACCAGTTCTGAAGTGGAGACAGGAAGAAGTGTTTGTATCATCGGGAGCAGCATTGCCCAGAAATTATATCCGGGCAATCCTGAAAAAGCACTTGACCGGATGATCAAAGTTGATCATATTCCTTACCGAGTGATTGCGGTTCTGGAAGACAAAGGCAGCAGCGCTTTTTTTAATGGAGATAAGATAGTGATCACTTCTTATAATAATGTGCGCAGGTTGTATCCTGTGCAGAATGCTTCTTTCAGTATTGCAGTAATGGTACCCGATCTGAATCTAATGAATACAGCCATAGGAGAAGCAAAAGGAACAATGCGGCCGATACGCAAACTGGATGTACAGGAAGATGATAATTTTTATATTGATAAGAGTGACAGTATTGCGGAGAAGGTATTGACCAGTCTTGGGTTTTTAAAATACGGAACAATTGCTATTGCTTTTATAACATTGGTGGGTGCAGCCATCGGGCTGATGAATATTATGCTGGTAGCAGTAAATGAGAGAACCAAAGAAATTGGACTTATTAAAGCCTTAGGGGGTACCAGAAAAGATATCCGGTCACAATTTATTTGGGAATCTATCCTCATCAGTTTAATGGGAGCAGTAACAGGTATTCTTGCCGGAGTTGCATTGGGGAATATTGTTGCTTATCTGCTTCACACCGGGCTGGTAATTCCATGGGGTTGGGTAATTGCCGGAATTTTTGTATGCAGTCTGGTGGGTTTGCTGGCAGGGCTGTATCCTGCGTATAAGGCTGCCAGACTGGATCCTATTGAAGCATTGAGGTATGAATAATGCTCTGTAATTGAGGAATTATTTTATGGAGATTGGGGAGATAAATGAATTATGCAAAAGCTATTTGGGCTGCATCTTTAAATCTTATCAAAAAAAATAACTGCCCTTGCTCCTTTAGAATATTTTATTAACTTGTGCGTTCGCAAAATAAATGTGTATAAAATTTGCGTGCAGCAAGATATTTTTCAGTAGAATTGTGCAGGCAAAAAAATCTCAAACCAATTTTTAAAATTAATCACTAAAATTTGAATGTCATGGCAGAAACAAAACCAACTGCAGTTGTAAAACCCTCAACGTCGGTTCAGGCAAAAAAAACGAACAATGCAATTTCCTGGCTTGCACCAGTGACGTGTATTATAATTGGCTATTGCATCTGGAGATTCTTATTAGGAAATCCATCAGGATTCAATAAATCCGGTGGTGGATGGTTTTGGCCAGACCGTGAAGGCCCCAAAGGAGCGTTGAATAAAATGTATTTGGGTGGTATCATCGTACCGATTCTTATCGGTTGTTTCCTCACTGTATTGACTTTCGTAATTGAAAGGTTGCTTACTGTTTCAAAGGCATCCGGTTCAAGCAGTAACGCTGATTTTATCCGTAAAGTGCAGTACCAGCTTGCCAATAAAAATATTGATGCAGCACTGGCAGAATGTGATAAACAAAAAGGTAGCGTAGGTAATGTAATGAAAGCAGGATTACGCCGTTATAAAGAAATGATCAGCAATACTGAATTAAGTACTGATCAAAAAGTAATGGCAATACAAAAAGAAGTAGAAGAAGCAACTTCGCTTGAACTTCCGATGCTGGAAAAAAACCTGGTATTTCTTTCAACCATCGCTTCGGTTGCAACTTTGTTAGGACTGTTGGGAACAGTACTTGGAATGATCCGTGCATTTGGTAACCTGGGTGATAGTACCGGAAGTGATGCTTCTACTCAGCTATCTGTTGGTATTTCTGAAGCATTGTATAACACAGCATTGGGTATTGGTACTTCAGCAGTATCAATTATCATGTACAATGTATTTACAACAAAGATTGATAGCATTACCTATGGTATTGATGAATCAGGATTTACTTTAACGCAGAGCTTTGCATCGTTATACAAATAATATGGAATGTTCCCTTTTTTGTATCAATAAGAAAATAAATTAAAGCGAATGCCTAGAAATAAAATTCCCCGAAAAAGTACCAATATAGATATGACGGCAATGTGCGATGTGGCCTTCTTATTATTATCTTTTTTTATACTGGCTACTAAAACAAAACCACCGGAAGCAATTAAAGTTACCACGCCCAGTTCGGTATCTTCTGAAGTAGCTTCTGATAAAGCTATCGTAATTACAATGAGCCCGGACGGAAAAGTATTTTTACTGTTTGGGGACGATAGTAAGAAGCGTACTATTTTTACTGATATCAACAAATACAAAAGTCTGGGACTTTCTGATGCTGAGATTGCTAAATGGTCAGCTACCAGTTATGTTGGTTTGCCTTTTAATCAGATCAAAGGATCACTCGCTTTGTCGCAACCCATTACGGCTGCACAAATGGGTGGTATTCCGGTTAAAGACTCAATGAACAATGAACTGACAGATTGGGTAGCAAGTATTGTCCGCGTCTATCAGGGAGAAAAATTGAGTCTCCTTGTTAAAGGCGATAATAATGCAAAGTACCCTGTCTTCAGTAATATTCTGGATGCTCTTAAAAAGAATGATCAGAATAAATTTAAACTGATAACCAGTAAAGAAGAAATACCGGCTGAATCGGAATTGTATAAAAGCCGTGGAAAGTAAAATAGTTTTTTAACCAATTTAAATTAGTGTATCATGGCAGAAATGGATACCTCATCGGGCGGCGGTCATAAGAAAGGCCCCGGCGTCAAAAAAGCAAAAAAACAATCAACACGGGTTGATTTAACTCCTATGGTGGATCTTGGATTTCTTTTGCTTACTTTTTTTGTGTTTACTACAACGATGAGCCAGCCTTCGGCGATGCCCATTAATGAACCAAAAGAAGATAAAGAACATCCTACTAAAGTAAAAAATTCAGCAGCTACTACGATCTTACTTGGTAAAAACAATGAAGTCTTTTATTATTTTGGTGAATTGACTGATCCTTCTTCTCAATTTAAATCTTCAAATTATAAAGGTATCAGGGATATCATTCTTGAAAGAAAAAGGACTGTCAGTCCTGATGATATTGTATTTATCGTAAAATTGAATGATGATGCCACTTTTAAAAATTTCGTGGATATTTTTGATGAAATGACAATCAATGCTATACCGGCAGGTCACTTTGCCCGGGCACCGATTGCTGAAACAGATAAACAACTGATTCAAAAAGCTGAAGAAGCCAGTGGTTTATCCAACTAATATTTTTTGTGGAAATGTAATCTTCCAGCATCTAAACAACAAAGTTTAAAAAATGGACATAAATAAAATTTTAAGTGCTGATATCCTCGATGTGATCTTCGAAGGAAAAAATAAAAATTATGGCGCTTACGAGCTGAGGAAAACTTATAATAAAAGACTGGCCACTGCTTTAATAGTTACCGGTTCTGTTGTGCTACTGATTTTTCTTGGTTCGCTACTCTTTAAATTACTTGGTTCGGATAAGCCTGAACAAATTAAAGTAAAAGAAATAGAAATGGCTAACC
>JBDUCW010000253.1:0-3273 GCA_040003235.1 Ferruginibacter sp.
AAAAGCCCCAGACTCTAATTGTTCTGGGCTTTTATGTTTTATTCATGATCTTTTAAATTTGGGGGCTTTCGGCTATACGACTAAATGTTGCCTGCAGCCGGTTATCTATTTTATCTTAGTCCACACCATTGTCGGTTTGTTTGGTGAGTTTAGTTTCAAAATACCAGGGCAAATAAAAGTCTATTTTGTAGTGTCTTTGTCAATTGAAAGAAGCTGTCCATCTTTTAATATTCTTATATCTGCCTGCTGCGATAATTATTTGCCTCTCGTTTGATATTTCAAAGAGTACCATGAAAGTTTAGAAGATAAATACAGGTTTGGGAAGACCGAATATTTTAGGTCATCACTAATGCAGAAACTTTAATGACTATATTTATAAAAGCATAATTTGTTTAGACCGGCAATTTCTAAACAGTGAAATAGCAGTATTTAAAATTCTATCTGATTGGGGAAGATTTGAACTTTATCATTTTCCGATCTTTGCAAATGTCCACATACTGCTTGCGAGATGCGCAAAGACATCTGTCGACGTATAGATTCTGGCTGCGTCGTTCCCATCATAGAAGATAAATTCATTGTTTGCTACATTCCAGACTTTACCATTGATAACCTTACTTCTAAAAAAATCTTCATTAAACGCGGATTGAAATTGCCAAAAGCAATTGCTCGAACTGCTGTCTACTGAAAATTTGATGGAATGATTGTCATCACACAAATACTTCTCGTTCACCGCGCTTTTTATTAAAAAGTACCGTGTCCCAGGGACACGGCGAATTATCCATTCACAGGGCAATTCAATTCTATTTGTAATATTACAAATGATTGAGTCATTCACAGTTTTTAACATCCATTTTGTTCCTGCACTTTGGATGCGGACATGGGTGTCGGATATCGAATCAGGGGGCTGATATTTATATTGCTTACTTGCAGTGGGATTTTCTGTTCCATCAAATGCATAAACCCAACCTTCCCCATTGCAGACATTGCAGGTTCTGGTGACCGTCTTGCTATCTGGAGTAGAAATATCCCTGTAAATTGGTTTTCCATATTCAGAACCAACATTTACCTTTTCCTTTTTATAGTTAGTCTCAGTCTCATTGAGAACGCCGATGCCATTGCATTCTTTACACTCGGCCCGGTGAATACCAAATGCAGGCAACGTGATGCCCGTTTCTGTTTGATACATTGTATGCACGTTTTGAACATTTGTCCAAAAGGGAGTGCTTTCATAAACAAAATAACTGATGTTTTTCATATCATGATACATAACAAGAATCCCATTAGACAAATAAAACATTACATTATTTCGATTCGTTTTATTCTGGATCTGATGATTTAGGTTTTCCAAGTCGTACGTCGTCTCATAAAAATTATCTTTTCCAACATCGCCCTGCCTGAAGCTGTATTTCACGAAATCTAACTGTTTCAACATAGGTGCGTTTCCCAGTTTACTAGCTTTAAGAATTTCGCCATGGTCATCGGAATTGGGGTGGATATCCCAATATTCTTGGGAAGGGTTGAGCAAACCATTTTTGATTTCCAAATGCCTGATCCAAAAACCAGCAGTTTTTTCCTTCGGTAAATAATTTTGATAGTATTTAAAAGGATCATTTCCCTGTTTTATCAGCCAGACATTATACAACGCCGAAAAACTCCATTTTTTTGTTATGTTATTAACCGATCCTGGTTTTAATAATAGCGTGTCACCGCTGAATTTCATGAGCGCTGTAAATACCCTATGAGGTATTTTATTTTGAAATGTGTCTGCAAAAAGAGTGTCGGAATGCTGATGCCAGACAAAAATTACGGCGTTTTTTGAACTGTTATTTGTGTCGTTCAGTGAAATACCAATACCATTATAATGAAACTCGATCCCATCATTCGTAAAAATTGGTGATATACTAATAAAAGCGGTTGAATTTGGTTTCTGCCAGTATCCGATTAATGGGTCTTCGGGACTTTCAGGGCGGTCATTGTGAGCGAGGATTTGCGTATTATCTGTATGAAATAAGTCATTTAATTTAGGAGTTGCCTTCGGCGGTAAATGGATCGTATTTTCTACTTGAGCCGTTGTGTTCTTGGGCACATCAATCTTTTTTTGTGTTTTAACTGCTGGCGGTTCGGGTTCTTCTTTTTTAGCAACCTTTGGCTCCTCCCTAACGAAATAATCCTTGTATGCCGTAGGAACAGTGTTGGAAACTAAGGTCATAAAGCCATCGGCTTTCGGATTGAATGGAATTAAATTCAATTGACCGTTGCGTCGTTCAACGGTGAATTCACCTCTCGAAAGTCCCACAGGTGTATTCGGCGTGACTTCCATCAGCTCATACTCAATCACAGTCAGGATATTCGATTTCAACATGCACCGAATAGCCTTTTTAGCAGATTGCTTTGTAATCGACCCGTCGGCAGCTTTAATTGTCTGGTAGTTAATACCAACATAAGTATTGTCACCATTTTTTAGCAGGTAGGTTTCTACCGATATGGCGAAACTTCCAATTGCCAGATCACCTTTCCAGGTACCACTAAGATCAAGAGGAATTTCCTGTCCCCAAGAGAAGAAATGCGGAGTGAATTGTAAGAGCGCAAGTAAAAAAAACTGGATGTTGCGGTAATCTCTCATATGTGTTTTTATTATTGTCAATCTTTTGCTTCAAAAATATTAATATTTACCGGGATTGGTATTTGTAAATTAAATTTTTTTGCAGTAATGTCCGGCTTCGGTATTACAAAGTATTCAACATCGCGCTATGCAAGGATATCCCACCAGATCAGATACTGAACCATCACAGCAAAGTGTATTATTCATTTTAAGAGTTTGCAAATTACAAGTTTGTAACGGTTCAATTTATTTTTTTGAATGAGGTGTCACTAAGCTGCCCTTTGGAGTAGCCTTCAATTGTTGAGCCAGTGGGAACACCAATTATTTGACTATAAACAAGTTGACGGTGGAGTTTAACTGACTTCGAATTTGTCCACCTGCAACTAATATACGTTACACTTACCAAAGCATTCAGTTGTATAAAAAACTATTTTTTCAAACTTAAGTGAGGTGTCAATTGCAAACTCTTGTCTTACAAAAGTGAGGTTATCTCGATTTTTGTAAGAATTTCTGTATAAGCATCTGCCCGTCGTGTAAATAAAACTTGTGCCGTATTTATTGCGATCAAGTCGTACAGATATGTTCTGTTGCAAAAAATTAAAATCATGTCGATCAATGAACAAATGTCCACAGTCCTGCGGAATCGGCTTTTTTCCCTCGCTCAAAATGTC
>JBDUCW010000254.1:0-3261 GCA_040003235.1 Ferruginibacter sp.
ACGCGGTCGCTTATTTATCGACAGCCTAAGCATTAAAAGGTTATTGCTCCTTCACAGTCTGCGTATTTTTGTGGAAACCGTGCTGTTGTTATTGTATATTCATAAAGTAGTTCCTCAGATCATGACATTTGAAGGACGGAACCTAGACATACTTTCAGGGATCAGTGCGCTCATCATTTTCTTCTTATTTAAAAAAGCAAACAACCGCCTTTTTCTATTGATCTGGAATTTTGCCGGCCTTGCATTACTTATAAATATTGTTGTAATCGCAATCCTGTCTGCACCCTTTCCTTTTCAGCAGTTTGGTTTTGACCAACCAAATATTGCAATATTAAATTTTCCATTTGTGTGGTTGCCTTCTGTTGTTGTGCCACTGGTATTGCTGTCGCATCTTGCTGCCATCAGGCAGTTAATCGTTAAAAATAAAATCGAGGTGCTATAAAATAAAACAGCCGGACATAAATCCGGCTGTTTAAAAAAATTACTCGCTTATTATTTTGTCTTCATCACAGTATCAACCATTTTTTTTGGCATTGGAGGTGGAGGCGGCATCATTTTCATCATTTCAGCAGGCTCCATAAATTCCCAGTGTTCAACTGCTTTGCCATCTTTGAATTTTCCAACTTCAACAGCAGTCATATTATACTTACTTCCGGCGGCCATTCCCATTTGTGCTATCACATTGGTTCCTGTAAACCTGCACCATTGAAAAACATACTCGCTATCAGCGATTTCTTTTATAACTTCAAAATTCATGTCTTTAGATGTGGCGCCCATTTTACTAAGTTCACTTTTTATACTGTCGAGCCCTTTTACATCTCCCATCATACCCGCATGATCAACTGCATCGGCTGCAATAAAATCACCCAGTTTACTCATGTTATTGGATTTGATCGCTTCGTTGACACCTTTCATTGCAGCAAGATTTTTTTGTGCAGCATCATTGGCAGCACCTGTCTTTGCGTCATTGTTACAAGACATACAGCAGCAAAGCATTGCTACTGAAACAGCAGAAAGAATAATTTTCATGTTTTAAGTTTTTTTAGTTTTAAAATTTAGAAAAATCCGAACAGCGGTTTGGAAGAGCAAGCAGTAATCGGGCACAAATAAAGATTTTTTTTCCGGATTAGCAAAGCTTTTCGGGTTATATTATTAAAGCGTGTAAATTTTATTTTCAATAAGTTTTGAAAATTCAAAAACAATATTTAGCTTTACAGTATTAAATCAATCGGTATGAAACTAAATGAAGCAAAACAACAGTTCATCAGCAGCTGGGGCGCCTTTGGAACGCATTGGGGCATTAACCGCACCATGGCGCAGATACATGCTTTGCTGCTGGTAACTGCCAGCCCGCTTACGCAGGATGATATTATGGAACAACTCAGCATCAGCCGCGGAAATGTCAATATGAATATCAGGGAACTGATCGGCTGGGGCCTGGTTGACCGTGTGCTGCTTACCGGAGAACGGAAAGAATATTTCAGCGCAGAAAAAGATATCTGGAAAGTAGCCACACAGATCATTAAAGAAAGGAAAAAAAGAGAACTGGATCCAATGCTTAAACTGCTCGCCCAGCTTGAAGAAATTGAAGGTGATAAAAAAGACAGGAACATCAAACAGTTCACAGATACGATTGGCGGCATCCGGAAATTCGGGAAACAGGCAGATAAAATGCTGGACATAATGATCAAGGCTGAAGAGAACTGGTTCATGGCCAACCTGCTGAAACTTTTTAAATAGGCTTCGTGATTTCTTTTTTAACTGTTGTTATTGAAAACCGGTTTATGAAAACTTACAAATATATTGACGCCATTATTCAATTGATCCTGATCATCGGAGCCGTCAGTTTCGTTATTCTTCTGGTCAATCGCTCTTTTTCAATAGACCGGTATAATTTCATTTTCTGTTATTTTATTGTTGGCGGCTACCAGTTATTCAGCTGTCTTGCCAATGCTGCTTTCATTAAAAAACAATATAAGATTCCCGCCAGGCGGGATTACCACAAAACCTTATTGGTACTGTCCATTTGCGTGGCCATTTCTTTCCCGATTGGCGCAGGAATTTTTATACTTGGGGCGCTCTTACTGATCTCACCACTCATTGCAGTTTTATATTGCCTTATTTGTTTTAAAGAATTAAAACTTTTCTATCATGAAAACGAATAATTATACCCTCCTTTACGACGATGCCTGTCCCTTATGTGTTGCTTATACCAAAGGTTTCGTGAAAGCCGGTCTGTTGCAGGCGGATAACAGGAAAGCCTTTTCACAGCAGGATCCTTCCCTACTTCAAAAAATTAATATCAGCAAAGCTGTGAATGAAATTCCCCTGATCGACAACAGCACCGGCACAATTTATTATGGCATTGATGCACTGCTGGAAATACTGGATCAGAAAATTCCTTTGGTTAAAACCATCGGTAATTTTTCTCCGTTTAAATGGTTCCTGCTGAAACTATATAAGTTCATTTCCTATAACCGCAAAGTGATCGTTGCGAAAACCTCAGCAGCAGGTTCATTCGATTGCAGTCCCGCTTTCAATATACCTTACAGAATTTTATTTTTGGCTGTATTTCTTATTTTCAATACTGCTATGCTCTTCCCGATCCACCGTTTCGTGATTCAAAAAAGTATGTTTGCAAACAGTAGTATTGTACAGTTACAAATGGCGCATACTTTACTGGTGGCAGTAAACGTTATGATCAGCTTCAGGCTTTCAAAAAAGGAAGCGGTTGAATACCTGGGCCAGGTAAATATGCTCGCTCTTACCGCTATACTTCTGAATATTCCTTTGATCCTGCTAAATAAATATGCAGCTTTTCCGTTAACAGCCATAAATAACTTTTTTCTCGGCATGATCACAGTTTTCATTGTAAAAGAATATGTAAGAAGAATGCGTTACGCAGGAATAATGAATAAACCCTGGCTCATTTATGCAAATGGACTGGGCATTACAGCATTTCTTGTTTACTTATTCTTTTAAAATCTATTAAAATGAAATCAGGATTAACCAATAAAAAGATCATTCTCGCAGGCGGAACAGGTTTTCTGGGCCAGGCATTCTGTAATTATTTCGGGGCAGACAATACAATCATTATTCTGACCAGGGCAATAGCAAATGAAAAGAATAATGCTTTTGGAGATCATATCAATACTGAAAATCAAAAAAATATCCGTTACGTAAAATGGGATGCTGTAACGCCGGGCGATTGGGTAAAAGAACTTGAAGCCGCAGATATGCTGATCAATCTTACAGGTAAAA
>JBDUCW010000255.1:0-3255 GCA_040003235.1 Ferruginibacter sp.
AAACCCAGCCAGAACATTTTTTTTCCATGGCAGATCCATAAATAAAGCATGCAGGGAACAAACATCAAAAAGAAAGTACCAACGATCTGCATCAGCCGCATCTTTCCCACATTGGCAGGATCGGCACCGGCTTTTAAAATGGCCTCGCCCAATTTATCAAAACCGGTTCCCGCAGGAACCATCTGCATACCGATTACCAGCTGGCTGATGGCCGCAAGAATAAAGCCTGCACCCACTGCGGCGAATAAAACTCCCAACTGGGATAAACCGGTAAAACCTTTGATGCTCCTGTATTGCATATTTTTTGGTTGAAAGAGAAGTTGTTAGTTGTTAGTTGACGGTTGACTGCAAATTCTGTAAATTTGCCGGAAACAGTTGACAGCGTTTTCTGTCAACCGTCATCTGTCAACCGTCAACTATAATGATCACGATCGGCAAAATACAACTCCCCGAATTTCCTTTATTGCTTGCACCCATGGAAGATGTAAGCGATCCACCTTTCCGCGCCGTTTGCAAAGATAATGGAGCCGACCTGATGTACACCGAATTTATCAGCAGTGAAGGCCTGATCCGTGATGCCATCAAGAGCAGAAAAAAATTAGACATCTTCGATTATGAACGGCCGGTAGGCATACAGATCTTTGGCGGTGATGAAGAAAGTTTAGCCCTCGCTGCAAAAATTGTAGATGTTACCAATCCTGATCTGCTGGATATTAATTTCGGATGCCCCGTAAAAAAAGTTGCCTTGAAAGGTGCAGGCGCAGGCGTACTGAAAGATATTGACCTGATGGTGCGGCTAACCTCAGCCGTTGTAAAAGCCACTTCACTACCGGTTACCGTTAAAACCAGGCTGGGCTGGGATGATAATACACGCAACATTGAAGAAGTAGCTGAGCGTTTACAGGATGTAGGTATTAAAGCACTCGCCATTCATGGCCGTACGCGCACGCAGATGTATAAAGGTGAGGCCGACTGGACATTGATCGGTAAAGTAAAGAACAATCAAAGGATCAAAATGCCCATCTTCGGAAATGGTGATATCGATTCACCGGAAAAAGCAGTGGAATATAAAAACCGTTATGGTGTTGATGGTATCATGATCGGCCGTGCTGCTATTGGTTATCCATGGATCTTTAATGAAATAAAACACTTTGTAAAAACGGGTGAGCACCTGGTGCCACCGACAATTGAAGAACGCGTAGCTGTTGCCAGTAAGCATTTGCACAAAAGCGTGGAATGGAAAGGACCCATCGTCGGTATCTTTGAAATGCGCCGCCATTACGCCAACTATTTAAAAGGCATGCCCAACATCAAAGAGTTCCGTGGCAAACTGGTTACATTAAAAACAGTGGAAGAAATTGATGAAGTATTGCAGGATATTGTAAAAAATTATTCCGGATTTGAATTTGAAAAAACACCGATTGAACTGGTCAATTACCATGAAAAATGCCCCGTGTAAATTGATAATGGATAATTTTTTAAATACAAAAGCATATTCAGTCATTTAAAAGAGCAATTAAATCGAAGGAATTATTAATTCTTAATTTTCAATTCTTAATTTCATTTCCCTATCTTTAACCCGATGATAAGAAAAGCTCACATATCAATCATTACCACTACTACAACAACAACGACCCTTTACGGGTTGTAATATTTCATATCGTCCCCCGGGCAATCGCCGCTTTTTCCAACAACTTTATTTATTTCAATCAAGTATATCATGCAGGTATTAAAATTTGGCGGATCATCCGTAGCCAATGCAGCAGTAATTCAACAGGTCATCTCCATCATTGAGCAATCATCAAAAAAAGACAGTACTATCGTTGTTTTGTCCGCTATGGGCGGCATCACCGACCTATTGATACAATGCGGTACCATGGCTGCGCAGACAGACGAAGCTTATAAAGAAACTATTCAGCAGATCGAAGAACGCCACTTAACTGCCGTCAGGGAATTATTGCCTGTCACACAGCAAAGCAGTTTACTCAGTACAGTAAAAAAATATTGCAATGAGATCGACGATATCTGTTCCGGTGTGTTCAGTCTGCAGGAACTTTCTGCAAGAACACTGGACAGGCTCGTAAGTTTTGGCGAGTTATTATCTTCCCACATTATTGCCGCTGCATTGAATGCAAAGAATATAATTGCTGAATGGAAAGACAGCCGCGAACTCATCATCACGAATTCCGGCTATGGAAATGCTGCTGTTGATTTCGAAAAAACTTTTTTGAAAATGACTGCATTCTTCGGCGGCAATAAAAATAAATTGTTCATCGTGCCCGGCTTTATTGCGTCCGATGAAAATAATATCACAACCACGCTTGGTCGCGGCGGATCAGATTATACAGCTGCGATTTTTGCCGCAGCAACCAATGCAACTGTATTGGAAATATGGACCGACGTAAGTGGCATGATGACTGCAGATCCAAGACTGGTGGGCAATGCAAAGCATATTCCCAGCATCTCTTACCAGGAAGCGATGGAGCTTTCACATTTTGGTGCAAAGGTTATTTATCCGCCCACGATACAACCGGTGATGAAAAAAAATATTCCGGTCTGGATAAAAAATACTTTTGCGCCGCAGGATACAGGCACGCTAATCGAAAATGAAAGTAGCCGCGATCAAAATACCATTCGTGGTATTTCCAGCATCGGCAGTATTTCATTGCTCAGTCTTGAAGGAAGCGGCATGGTAGGTATTCCTGGTTTTTCAAAAAGATTATTTGAAGCATTATCCAATGAAAAAATAAATGTGATATTAATTACGCAGAGTTCTTCAGAACATTCTATTTGTGTGGGTATTGATGCTGCGAATACTTCCAAAGCAAAACAGGCCGTAGATCATGCTTTTGATTATGAAATAAAAACAGGCATGGTTGATCCATTGTTCATCGAAAGAGATCTTGCCATCATTGCATTGGTAGGCGATCAGATGCGGCACCATACCGGTGTGAGCGGAAAAATGTTTAATGCGCTTGGCAGAAATGGTGTAAATATAAGAGCCATTGCCCAGGGTTCTTCGGAAAGAAATATCAGCACAGTGATTGACAATGCTGATGTAAAAAAAGCGATCAACGTTTTACATGAAACTTTTTTCGAAACGAGTTATCGCCAGCTCAATCTTTTCATTATCGGTGCCGGAAATGTCGGTGGCAAATTATTATCGCAGTTACAACAGCAGCAGGAATGGCTGCAGAAAAAATTGCACCTGCAGTTAAGGGTTGTGGGTTTGGCCAACAGCCGCACGATGTTATA
>JBDUCW010000043.1:0-33831 GCA_040003235.1 Ferruginibacter sp.
TAATTTGCGCTATGCTTTCTTCCTCGCAACAGAAACTGCTTTTTTCACTGGCTTCGGGGCTGGTTTTTTAGCCGCTGGCTTAGCCAACTTCTTTTTAGTTGCCATACTACACTCCTTTTTTTACAACGTTGACTTTTAATTGAACATCATTCACTTCTATAGTTATACCGCCTGAAAATGAGGGCATAAAATCAAGTGAATCTGCCAAAATTTCGGCGCAAATATAGGTTTTATATTCGTTTAATGCCGCTTGCAGGTCTGTATTTTCAGATACACTAACAGTTATCCGGTCAGTTAGTTCAAAACCACTGTCTTTCCGGATATTCTGAATACGGTTTACAAATTCGCGTGCATCGCCTTCTTTTTTCAGTTCTTCTGTGATCACAATATCAAGTGCCACGGTAAGGGTACCCCTGGAAGCTACTTCATAACCGGGAATGTCATCTGTCACAATTTCCAGGTCTTCCGTAGTAATCGTAATCGGCTCTTCACCGTTTGCGACAGCAGATTGATTTAATACATATCCACCTTCCTGTACTTTATTAATAGCTTCATTGTCAAATTTTGCAATCTCATCTGCAGCCCACTTCATTTTTGCGCCAAGTTTTTTACCCAGCGTTTTAAAATTGGCCTTCGCTTTCTTGCGGATAAAATCATTACCCGGATCCAGTATTTCTATTTCTTTGATATTCGTTTCTGCCCGGATAATATCTTCTACTAACCTGATGCGGTCGGTCATTGCAGCGTCCATTGCCGGAATGGAAACTTTTTGCAAAGGCTGACGAACCCGGATGTTTACTTTCTTGCGAAGCGATAATATTAAAGACGAAGCATTCTGTGCCAGTTCCATGCGCTTTTCCAGTTCTGTATCTACAAGGCTTTCATTAATTTTCGGAAAATCGGAATGATGAACAGATGATGCTGCAGAACGTTTACTCACTTCGTTCAGATTGGTAAAGAGCCAGTCTGCAAAAAAAGGTGCTACGGGCGCCATTAATTTACTCAGCGTTTCCAGGCATTCATACAGCGTTTGGTAAGCGCTGATTTTATCATGTTCATATTCACCTTTCCAGAAACGGCGGCGGCAAAGACGCACATACCAATTGCTGAGGTGACTGTCAACAAATTCATCAATGGCACGGCCTGCCTGGGTTGGCTCGTATTCATCAAAATATTGCGTAACCGTTCCCACCAGGCTGTTGAGGGAAGACAATATCCAGCGGTCGATCTCGGGCCGTTCGTTTACCGGAATATAATCCTCTTTAAAAGTAAAGCCGTCTACATTGCCATACAGCGCCAGAAACTGGTAAGTATTATATAGTGTGCCGAAAAATTTCCGCTGTACTTCTTTAATTCCTTCAAGATCGAATTTTAAACTATCCCATGGAGAGGCATTGGTAATGAGATACCAACGGGTTGCATCTGCGCCAAACTGATCAATGGTGGCAAAAGGATCAATCACATTTCCGAGACGCTTGCTCATTTTATTTCCGCTCTTATCCAATACAAGCCCGTTACTTACCACAGTTTTATAAGCAACGGAATCAAAAAGTAAAACGCCCAGCGCATGCAACGTATAGAACCAGCCTCTGGTCTGATCCACACCTTCTGCAATAAAATCTGCCGGGAAATTTTCTTTGAATGTTTCTTTATTTTCAAAAGGAAAATGCCATTGTGCATAGGGCATGGCTCCACTATCGAACCAAACATCAATCAGGTCCGGGACTCTTTTCATGGGTTGTCCTTTTGGAGAAACGAGCGTGATGTCATCCACATAAGGTTTGTGCAGATCCAGAATTCCTTCATGGAGATAATGCTTATTGGTCTCACCTCCCAATACTTCGGCAGCTTTTCTAATTTCATCATTCAGTTCCTGTATGGAGCCGATGCATTTTTCTTCTTCGCCATCTTCTGTTTTCCAGATCGGCAATGGCGTTCCCCAAAAGCGGCTCCTGCTCAGGTTCCAGTCCACCATGTTTTCCAGCCAGTTACCGAAACGGCCGGTACCGGTGCTTGCCGGTTTCCAGTTGATGGTCTTATTCAGTTCCACCATACGATCCTTTACTGCCGTGGTTTTGATGAACCATGCATCAAGCGGATAATAGATGATGGGTTTGTCGGTGCGCCAGCAATGCGGATAATTGTGTTCGTACTTTTCAACTTTAAAAGCGCGGTTCTCCAGTTTTAATTTTACGGCTATATCAACATTGACGTCTACATAATCTTTCGCATCCTTATAATCTTTTACATAGCGGCCGCTGAATTCGCCAACACCATCAATGAATTTTCCCTGTTTGTCAACCAGCGTCAGAATACCAAGGTTATTTTTTTTACCTACGCGAAAATCATCTGCGCCAAAAGCCGGTGATGTGTGTACGATACCGGTACCATCTTCTGTGGTAACAAAATCGCCGGGAATAACCCGGAATGGTTCAGCACCGGGCGTTTGTTCCTGAATTTTTTCTACGGTATTTGCGCCGGAAGGAAGCAGTTGTTCGTAGCTGGCGCCTTCAATATCTTTTCCTTTGAATTCAGCAAGGATCGCCCACGGCAAAAGTTTTGTTTCGGCAGTATAATTTTCAAAATTTCCATTCTGTCCGTCAGGTTTAAAATATTTTCCAAGCAATGCTTTTGCAAGAATAACATTAACCGGCAGGTGCGTGTAAGGGTTAAATGTTTTTATCAAAACATAATCAATATTGGCACCGACCGTCAATCCCAAATTTGATGGTAAAGTCCATGGAGTAGTTGTCCAGGCTAAGAAATAAATATCCCCTTCAACATTTTTAATTTTTAATTCTTCATTTTTAATTGCCTTGAACATAGCCACCACACTCGTATCTTTCACATCCTTATAAGTTCCGGGCTGATTCAGTTCATGTGAACTCAAACCCGTTCCTGCTGCGGGTGAATAGGGCTGAATGCTGACGCTCTCATAGAGATAGCCTTTCTTATATAATTCGCTCAGGCACCACCATAATGTTTCAATATAATTATTTTCGAAAGTGATGTAAGGATTTTTGAGGTCCACCCAATAACCCATGCGGCTGGTGATATCATCCCATTTATCTTTATACTGCATCACTACTTCGCGGCATTTTTTATTATACTCTTCTACCGAGATCTTTTTTCCGATATCTTCTTTGGTAATGCCCAGTAATTTTTCTACGCCCAGTTCAATGGGTAATCCATGCGTATCCCATCCGCCCTTTCTTTTTACCTGGAAACCCTGCATGGTTTTGTACCGGCATACCAGGTCTTTTAATGTTCTTGAAATAACATGATGAATGCCGGGCATTCCATTGGCGCTCGGTGGGCCTTCGTAAAATACAAAGTGCTTGCTTCCCTCGCGGAGCGAAATACTTTTTTCGAATGTATTGTCCGCGTTCCAACTGGCCAAAACCTGATCGCCGATAGCAGGCAGATTGAGTTGATTGTATTCCCGGTATTTTGTACTCATAAAAAACTTTTTACCACAAAGCCCGGATTACTAAAAATAAATTGAACGGTTCTTTTTAATTCCTGTAATCTGTGCTGAAAAATGTGTGCAAAGGTAGTAAAATACGGCCGTGAAACCTGTGGCAATTGAAGCTTTCCGGTTAAATCAGTATCTTTATTTGCCCGGGCAACAATTCAACTGCTTCACCTGTCTTTGTTTTTACCAGATGCGCAAGACCTTTTTTATATTATCCGTATTTTTTTCGCAGTGGGCAGCAGCAACCACTTTTACGGTGATCAGTCCTTTGGACAATGGCGCCGTGGGTACATTACGCTGGGCAATTGAATCGGCCAATAATAATTCACCGGCAGCGGGTACTGATTATATTGTATTTAATATTCCCATTCCCCAACCGGCCTCGCATATCATCCAGCTGAATTCGGAATTGCCTTTTCTTACTTCCAATATTGTTATTGACGGAACTACGCAGCCCAATGGTGCACCTTTTGGTATTACTGATGCAAGGATCATTCTTACTCCAAAGCTTTTCAACAGCTGCAAACGTGGTCTTGTGATCAGAGATGCAGATCATGTTGAGATCTACGGATTGTATTTCGCGGGCTTCATCAGTAAAACACCGCAGGTTGCAGAAATATGGAGCGACGGTATTTTTATGTGCAATGTAAATCACGTGATCATTGGCGCACCTGGAAAAGGAAATGCTTTTACATTGAATTATCATTGCATCAGGAACGATGCCCTGACCGAAGCCGGTGGTCCCATCAACGGCGCTGTCAGTAGTGATATTTTTATACAGAATAATTACATCGGTAAAAATTATACAGGTCAGACCTTTGCGCAGGACGGCGCTTTTGATGCGGTAGAATTGATGAACGTGCACGATGTGCAGGTTGGTGGTTATGCTGCCAATGAAGCAAATGAATTCATGGTTTTCTCCGATGCTGTGAAGATCAAACTTAATACGGCAACACCTGCTGCCGCATCACTGATCAATGTGGTCAATAATAATTTCATTGTCGGCACTTCTACTCCTGCCTTGCCGGTATTGCTTGTTATAAACGGCATTACCATTACCGATGCGGCAGCCGGTTATCATCTTGTAAATATTTCCGGTAATAAAATCAGCCAGTATGTGAATGGCATTACGCTTTCCTCACTCAAACACCCATTTAATATTGCACGAAATATTATTGATTGCGACCGGACCAGAAATGCCTATCCAACAAGTACAGGTATTAATATTTCGCTTTGTGACAGCGGCACGATTGGCGGTTTAGACTCTACCAATACTATCCGTAATATTAAGAATTTCGGCATTTATCTTTCAGGTACAAAAAATATCGGCATCAGCCGTGACAGCATCTATTGCGATCCAAAAGGCATTTCGATTGTTTCACCGGCCACTGTAATTCCTGTTATCAATCAACTGCTCATCGATCCTGCAAGAGCAGTCAGTGGTAATACCTGCGCCGGATGCAAAGTTGAAATTTTCAGCACCCAGGATTGTTCCGCAGAAATATCCAATGGTGAAACCTTTCTCCGTGCAAGAATTGCAGATGCGAACGGGGATTGGAATTATACCGGGCCGGTTGATTGTAATACTTCCTTTACCGTTACAGATCTGAATAATACTACTTCTGAGTTTACAACCGCGATCAATTATATTATTGATACTTCTGCGCTCATCAAACGCGATGCTACCTGCAACCAGAGTAACGGATTTATTAAGGGGATTAAAATATATGCCGGCGTTGATTTTCATTGGGAAGACAATCTTGGGAATATTATTAATACGGTTGACACCAACCTGCTGAACCTTGCGCCGGGATTTTATAAACTGGTCTGCAGTAAACAAAATGCAGGATGCCGGCCGTTTTCTACCAGTTTATTTGAAATAAGAAATATTATTCCGGTCATCAATACTTCCGGCATACAACTGATCCATCCTTCTACTGCATGCAGGGTGAGTGGTTCTATCACGGGTATCAGCATTACCAGCCCTGATGTTTCATTGTTCAGTTACCGGTGGGTGAACCAGCTGGGTGTGCCGGTCGGAACAACTTTGAACCTGAGCAATGTGCCGGCCGGAACTTATTCATTAACGGTGTACGTGAGTTTCGATCCAGCCTGTACAGCTTCTGCAGGACCTTTTACATTAATGGATAAGCCTGCACCAGCATTTGATCTTAGCGCTATCCGGATCAACAATGCTACCTGTAATCATGCTAATGGAAATATTGCCGGGATCCTGATCAGCAATGCATATGCATCACAACAATTTAAATGGTATGATGAACGTGGTAATATAGTCAGCAATATTATTTCACTCAGTAATGTTGCTCCCGGCAAATATTATCTGCAATACGATGATGCTTCTCCGTGCCCACCCATCAATACACCAGTTTTTACCATTGGCAATAATGGTTTGGTCAGCATTGATGTAAGTAATATTATTATTGAACCAAGTGGTTGTACTGTGATCAAAGGTGCTATTAAAAATATTGTTGTTACCGGGGCAAATCTGTTTGAATGGGTGAATACTGTTTCCGGAAACATTGTTGGTAATAATGTTGATCTGTTGCAGGTGCCTGACGGTAATTATAAGCTCCGCGCATTTGATACAAATTATGGCTGTGCAGACAGTACAGAAATATTTGTTGTTCCACTAACCGCAATACAAAATCTAACCGTACAAAGTAAGTTGATAAAAGATGAAACCTGTACCGGCAGCAATGGAAGTATCAGCAATATCATTCTTCAACCGGGCATTGCGGGTTATAATTTTAAATGGATCCGTCCTTTGCAGGATACTTTTGCAACCAGCCTTAACATTAATAACCTTGCCGCGAATAATTATACATTGATCGCTTACGATAGCAATGGCTGTGTACAAACCATCCTGCAGCAAACCATTACAGATCATCCGGCTCCGGTATTGGATGAAAGCAACATCACTGTTGCAAACGATACCTGTACACAGCGGCTGGGCAGTGTTCTAAATATGAATTATAGTAGCGGCACTGCACCTTACAATTATCAATGGTATCATGCTCCGTCAAATACAATTGCAGGCAATACTAAAAATCTGCTGCAACTTAGCTCGGGTAATTATTATATGATACTGAAAGATGTTAATGGTTGTGCAGATACCAGTTCTGTATTTTTTGTGGGAGATGAGAGTCCGGTAATAGCTGCGCCGTTATATAGTATTGTTTATGCAAAAAGAAATACCTCGGCGTATATCAAACCGGTAATCACAGCTCCCGGAGTTTATGAATTATATGATGCAGCTTTCAGCACTACGCCTTTGGAAAGTAATGGAACGGGTATTTTCAGAACTGCGGCTTTAGCTACAGATCGTGATTATTGGATCCGGAAATCAATAGGCAGCTGCAACAGCGCAAAAACCAAGGTTCATGTATACGTAATTGATTTCAGTAAAGTATTTGTACCAAATGCTTTTACACCAAACAATGACGGGTTGAATGATGTATTACGCATAAATGTATTCGGAAATATTGTAATTGATCAGTTCGTAATTTATAACCGCTGGGGTCAGCAGGTTTTTTTATCCGGGGATATCAGGAATGGTTGGGATGGAACAAATAATGGAATAAGCCAACCGCCCGGAACTTATGCCTGGATCATTCAGGGATATGATATTGACGGCACTCCACTTCATCTCCGGGGAACAGTAACATTGATAAAATAATTATTTTTTCAGCCATATTTAAATACGTTTGATGTTTTGTAAAAAACTGCGCGTGTTTTTACGCAGATATTTTCTCAATCCCTTGCTCCTTCTATCTATCACTGTAGTTTTCCACATTTGACTCTCTTTGGCATAGTATTGGCAAATGAATTAACGTTCTTTTAAATAAATTATTCGACGGTTATCAAAGTAGCTGTCTTTCATATAAGAGTTTTGCTGGTTTAGGGTTTTATTAGGGTAAAGAACGGGGGTAGTCTTGCCCCCGTTATCTTAAAAATCAGTAACAAAAATTTTTTGTTTAGTTCCCGTTCTTTAAAATCGAATAAATCCTTTGAACCTTAAAGATCATTTTCTTTTATCCAATGTAAACCAATCACTTTTCCAATTATCCAATGCATTCCGGTCAGGGATCAGTGCAGTGTCAATAGACACAATTTTTAAAAGATTCGCTGAGAACAAGGTAAAAATTGCACTAAAAGATCCCGTCAATTTTCTGACGGGATCTTTTTATTTCACGGCCTTGCTTACCATCAGATGCTGCTTATGAACCAGAGTTCATGAAACGCATTTCTAAAAACTTTTGCCTGTCACAATGTTGGCGGGCTTTTTAATTGTTATTCGGTTTTGAATCGCAATTTCTTTTTTATCCAATAGGAACTTATTTAATATCGCCATGATGCTTTTATCCAGTTCCGACTCTTTTATTTTGCCGGCGGCAAATTCATCTGATTGTTCATTCAGGTAATTATGCATAAGCATTCCATCTACTTCGCTGCGTAAATAAAGGATGCTGTGGCCGACAAAATATTTATCCCAGGCCAGACGCACTTTTGTCCAGTACAGTTCATTATTCTTCCAGAATATTTTTGCAGCAGCACATTTAGTGCTGTCCATTCTTTTATAACTGTTAATGCCTTTTTCTTCCACGAGTAATTTATCGGTATTGCCGGTTCGGATGATCTTTTGGTTATCCTGATCATGAATCCAGCCGGTATCTGTAATGATAATGGTATTCTGTCTTTTAAGAATATTGTAATCACTGCGTTGCGAATATTCGCGTCGCGGCAATGGAGCATCCGTAGTATTTTGCCAAAAATTTTTGCCATTGCTGGTCACCCAATTACTGCTGCCCTGATAACGTGGCGCGTCACTTACCTCCCATACAGTTTGTGTCCAGTTGCCTTTTACCTGTGCCGGAGTCAGCACCTGTTTTTCCCAGGTATTATCTCCTTTAAAATTCCAGACAACAGGATTTTCATAAGTCCATTCTTCACGCCAATGTTTAATGATCGTGGAATCAGAAACAATCAGCAGGTGCTGAATAACGATTTTTTTATCACTGATCTCGATTGGCATCGCCATTTCTTTTCCTGCACTTATCTTTTCTCTTTCATGAAATTTATAGTTTTTATCAGGCGAAAAAGTTTCTGCATATTTAAATTCAACATTGAAACAACCACAGAGTTTTTCCATATTCTGTTTTCCGTTAGATCCCTGTGCAGCAGCATCGGCAAATGATATCATCATGATGGATATTAAAACATTTTTTTTCATGCGTATTATTTAAGCGCAAAGAAAAACTTTTTGAAGACTCAACATTTACGCCATCAGGAACTGCATTTACGCAAAAAGAAAAAGCTGCCCTTTGGTGGACAGCTTTACATAATTATTTTTCTGGAATTAATTGATCAAGGCATATTTAAATTCTGGTTTTCCCCTTGTTCCACCGTCAGCACCTACTCCCATTGCCAGGCATTTAAATTTATAATAATTACCATTGGGATCTTTGATCACATAAAACCGGTCTGTCCTGGCACCGGTTGCAGGTTGCGTACTTCTCCAGTTACTGCCAATGGTCCAGCGGCCTGAAACCATTGTGGTTGCTGCAACGCTATCTTTATTGAAAGCAGCATATGCAGTTGTAGCAGTCGCCGCATCAGCATATATTTTTTCTTTTACTGTAACGCCTGACAAATTGTTCACAGCGATCAGATCAGAAAAATTATAAGGCACCTGTCCTGCCCCGAAATTGGTTTCATAAACTGAATAACTCCAAACCAGGTCCCAGCTCTGTTTCTCAGGCTGTACATCTACAATTCCATTATCAATAGAAGCAAATTTAAAATGATATGCAGGGTCTTTCGGAATATTCAATGTTTTAAAAGTTGTTTCAGTAATACCGGCGTATTGCAATGTGTAACCACCAACGCTGTTGCGCAGTATTTTCATTTTTATCCATGGCCGGGCAACGATGCCACCACCGGCTCCACGGTTTAAAATGATCACGTTATTAGAAGCATCTGTTGCAGAAACGGAAGGAATTGCAGTAAGTGATAGATCTCCGCTGATCTCATCAAAATAAACAAGATCGGATGGCAATGGATTCAGTTGATTCACTGCAAGCGTAAGACCTATGGTATCGGCAGCACCCACAGCTGCGAGATCATTTTTGCTGAGCACTTTTACACCGGCGCTTGCTGCATTATTTAATATAACCCTGAAATCAGATCCGCAATAAAAACCAAGGTCCCAGCCGGAACGTGATACCGCAGTAGTTTTATCCGCACTCAAATCAAGATATACTGAATTGCCTGCAGCACTGCCTGCTTCACTTCCCGCCAAACCATTCAACTGAATCTGCGCACCATTTGATGGCGGTATGATAAAGACCGGGTCAATTGCTTTTTTGCAGGCCGTAAATGTGCCTGCGGCCATTATTGCCAACATTAATTTCTGTAAACGCGTCATAAATTATTCTTTTGTTTGTATTAATTTTTATTTTTTATTCCATTGAATATTCAAGCCAAGAAAATAAGAACGGCCATAACCGATAGCAACCGCTCCTCCCGTGCCATGTACGCCTGTGGCAACAGCTGTATTGCTAACATTATCTACATCGAAGATATTTTTCACACCTGCATTGATCGTAACATATCGGTTAACAGATGTATTCACTGTAAAATCAGCAAGGTTGTAAGATGATGTTTTTGTAAGAACAACAGCAGGCTGATTATTTACAGTAGCTGCTGTAAATGCAGGTTTGTTACCGATGAACTTGTAAAAGAGTCCCAGCCGGGTTTTCAGCTTACTGATATTATAAATAATGTCTGAATTTATTTCAGGTGACCATAAAAAATTCCGGTCATCTGTTTTCAAATAATTTTTCTCTTCATAGATATCTGCAGAATAACCGGTATATAAAAATCCAAGAGATGTTTCAAGATTTTTATAATTCAGTTTATTGTTAATTGAAGCTCCTGTTGTTTTTGAACGGTCGATATTATAATAACTGTATTCATTGGGATTGGAAGGATTGGCCACCAGGTTGATCTGATTTCTGAAATCATTGTAGAATGCACCCAATGTTGAAGTGAACTGTAATTTTTTTAATGCGGCCGGTGTAAAGGAGAGCGAACCATTGAAACTGTTGGAACTTTCTGCTTTCAGATCTGGATTACCGACCAGGTTATGATTGGCATCTATAAATGAAAAATACAATTCGCGCAATGCAGGTGAACGGAAGCCATATCCATAAGAAAGCCGCAGATCGAATGATTTACTTAAAATGAATTTGGTATTAACAGATGGTATCACCGGTGGTGCATCATACACTGAATTTTTTATAAACCTTAATCCCGGACGGATATTAATTGAAGCAGTTGGTTTTATTTCAGCAGACACAAAAGCTGCATAATCTACAATCGCTTTGTCGCCCGATATTCTTGCCCCGCTTGCTTCTTCGCGATTGATGTCCACACCCGGCTGAAAAGATAATTTAGCGGAAGCCTGGTAATTTAATGTACTCCGGAACACAAAACTATTCAGTTTGGAAAGATCCTGTTCACCCGGCAACACACTCAACTCTTCTGTATTTTTCTGAAAATCATGAATGGTTGTTTTGGTTTTGCGCTGGTAATCTGTATAAGCAGCCAATGCTGAAAGTTGCAATTTATTATTGAAATGAAAATTTCCCTGCAGCTGATGTAACCAGCGGTCGCTTATATAATGCTGATCATTTGCTTTATAATTTTGACCGATCTCCCCCCGGCTGGTAATGTCTTCATTCATGCCATCAAGGCGATAGTAAACACTAAATTTTTCATTGCCATATCCAACTTTGATATTGCCAAGATATTGCTCTTTTGGTTTCCATGTTTTTGCTCTTGCATACGCATCGCCGCCAAAACCATCGTGATCACTGTGTGTCCCGCCAACAGAAAGATTCCAGTTATTTTTATTACTGTTGATCGCAACCGTCTGCGTATGCACGCCCTGGTAACTGAATGGATAATATTCATTGCCTGCAGTTTCTTCCTGCGCTTTTGCAGTCACAGAAAATTTTTCTCTGCGGTTCTTCTTTGTAATAATATTAATTGTACCGGCCAATGCATCGGAGCCATAAGAAACAGACATCGGACCTTCTACTATTTCAATCCGCTCAATTGTATTTACGTCAATCTGGCCAAGACTTTCTCTGGTATCGCCTCTGTCGATCATCGGCACCCCATCTACAAGAATTTTTACATTGCGGCCGCTAACGCCCATCAGTTGCACATCTGTTGTGCCTAATGTATTATCATTGCTGAAACGAAAACCCAATTGGTTGTTCAACACTTCCTGCACATTGGTAGCACCACTGAGTTGTATGCGCTGACTGTTGATCACCCGTACCTGGTAAACAGAATTTTTTAATGACTGTGGTTTGTACTGGCCCGTTACCACCACTTCATTTAATGTTTTGGGTTGGATACTGTCGGACAATTTTTTATTTTGTTGCGCGGAGGATTGCTGCATGATCAGTATTCCTGCAGCAGCAATAATAGTTCTGGTAATTTTTTGCATATTCACTTATTCAGGTTGCAAAAGTGGCTTAGCAAAAATTATTTTTTGTCACTACGATGTCATAATGCTTGAATTCCCTTTTTTTCCAAAGATTCCTATGGAAACGTTGAAAGGTTGAACGGCTTAACGGTTGAATAGTTTAAGCAGTATGATAAATCAAAGCGTCTATAAATTATAAAACGCTAACCGACTAACAATTGAAGTTGTATGGAAAATTAAAGTACGTTTAAATCATAAAGAACATTAAACATTCAACTCTTAAAACGTTAAACGCCTTTCTTAATGCTGCAGAAGCAGTTCGCAGGGCTTAATGCCGGTATGTTTTTTAAACGCAGTACTGAAATGAGAGATAGAAGAATAACCAAGCAGCATCGATACTTCTGTAACGCTAAGCCCTTTATCATACAACAGGTATTTGGCATGCTCCATGCGCTGTGTCTGGTAGAAATCAAATATTGTAGATCCAAAAATTTCTTTGAATCCTTTCTTCAGATAACATTCATTGATGGCCACTTTACGGCTGAGTGCCTTGATGGTAATGGGTTCACCGATATGCTGAATTAATATTTCTCTGGCCTTGATGATCTTTTCACGATCGGCTTCATTTGCCAGGAACTTGCATTCAAAAGTTTCAATTTTATCGCCCAGCATACAATCCATGCTGTACAATAGCAGCATCTGGGTTTGGGCATTGATGAAAATATTTTCAAGACTATCCGTATACGTATGATTGAGCAAAGCTTCTATTACGGTTCTTGTTTTGCTGCACAGCGGCAGTATTTTAGTGAAAGAGGAAGCATGGGTAAAACTCAGCACTTCTTCCGCAACCGAGTTTGTTTTTTTGGATCTGCCGAACTGCGTAAGATAAGATGGCTTGAAACTAAAACTGAGCACGTCAACACTTTCTACCTTTTCAACACAGCCGCGGCTTGCATTGAATTTACAAAAATTACATTCCGTTTGTTTTTCACGGCAATAGACATTCCCGCTTACGCAGAATTTTAATTCCAGGTAATTTTCAGTGCTGTTACTTTTATTAAAGTGATAGATCAGCATTCCGGTATCATCAATATTCCACTGTGGAAGCTTCCGGTAACGTTTAATAGAATATTGTACGCTTCCGGGCACCAGGCGTTCTGCATCTTTCAGCAATTCCAGCTGGCCCTGCATCAGCGGTTGTTTGTAAGCGATTGCTAATATATCCTGAGGTTGGAACATTGAATTGCAAAGATACGCTCAAAAAGTTGTTTTATATGTTATGATAGATCTGTCAACAATTGCGCAACACTTCGCTTTTTGAAAGTGATCTGACATTATTTTCTATTTAATATGATCGCTTCTAATTTTTCTACCCTCAATTTAAGCAGTTCATTTTCGGTATTCTGTTCTTTCAACGCTTCCACCAGTACCGGAAGCATTTTGGAGTAGTCAACACCTTTATAGCCATCCACGCCTGTATGTACGAGTTGCGGAAATAATTTTTCTACCTCCTGGGCAATAAAGCCCAGTTGCCGGGTGCTGTCAAAGCCTTTGTTGGGAAATTCATCCAGCCGCCAATCATAACTAACGCCGTGTAATAACAGTAATTTTTGCAAACTGTTCTGCAGAGGCTGAATATTTCTTTTAAATCGTGCATCCGATGGCGTGATAGTACCGGTTGCTTTTATATTACCCTGCACATCCAGCTTTTCTGTGGGTGATGTAGTGCCGATCCCCACATTTATCGCATCAACGCCTGTTCCGCCAATCACAAAACTATTGCTTTGCGCAACTTTAGCGTTGTAACCGATCGCACCTGCATTGGTAAGGTTGCCACCAATCACATCTGCAAAGCTGCCGATTAAAGTATTGCTGTTTCCAGTTGTATTATTAAGGCCGGCAAAATATCCATTGGCCGTATTAAGATTTCCACTACTGTTATTATCCAACGCTAAACAGCCATGGGCGGTATTCTGGCTGCCGGTGCTGTTGTTGTATAATGCCTGTATCCCACCGGCCGTATTCAGGCTGCCGATTGTATTTATTCTTAAGCACCAATCGCCCAAAGCAGAATTAAAAGATCCGGTTGTATTAAAAAACATAGTCTGGTCTCCAATAGCTGTATTATCTACCCCGTCTATGTTATTGTACAATGCCTGTTTGCCTGCAGCTACATTGAACCTTCCATTTACATTGCTATAGAGGCTTTCAAAACCGATTGCAGTATTGCTATGGCCAATAGTATTGCTGAACATCGATTTTGATCCGATAGCGGTATTGGCATACATTCCTGTTGTGTCAAAAGTTTGGAAATATAGAGCTGAATCGCCGATAGCAATTATTTTATTACCTGATGTATTGCTGAAAAGCGCCTGCTGACCAAGGGCAATATTGTTTTTAACAGAAGAAAGTCCGTCGTTCATTCCCGCGGCATTGCCAATGTAAATAGAATTACTTGGATTGCTGGGTTCGAGTGCCGCGTTTTTCATTCGCCATTTTTCATTTCCATTTAAAGAAAAACGTATGATGTTCTCATCAGGATTTTGTTCAGTTTTTATATTTGTATTGCCGTCGCCATCAGCAATTGCAGAAGAAATGGCGCCATTGCCAACCCTCAGCCAATTGCTGCTATTAAAGAACCAAAATGTTTCTGAATTGGTTTCATACAGCATTAATCCACGGGCTGGATTGGCAATATTCACCCTATGAATTGAATCGATCCTGGGAATAAGCATTCCTTTTGCAGTATCGCTGATTTCCAGTTTGGCGGTATTATTGGGTGTTGCAGTTCCGATGCCTACATTTTGCCCAGGGGCATTATTTAATAAAATCAAAGTTGCGAAAAAAAGGATAATGATTTTCATATAAGAAATTTAATGTTGTGTAAAGAGAAGCCGGCGTTTTACTACCGTAACAACCCTTGTATTAAGCCGAAACAGATTGAATTAAAAAAAGATTACCGGTAGAGCAGCTAAAAGTAAACATTATACAAAGACTCTACAGGGACCTTTTTAAGCGCAGTGAAAAATGGATTTTTTTCTTCGGGAAAATACAGGTAGAAAATGGTCTTCTATCTTAAAAAAATGCAGGTAATTATTTGCTGATTTAATTAGCCAAAACCTTTGATTTTGCTTATATTTGCAGGAATTGTTTTTTACTTAAAAATTACAGTTTCCCAAAGAAATTATGAGCACAGAAACAGCAGAAGTCCTAACCCCTGCAGGCGCAGATTACGGCGCGAATAGTATCCAGGTTTTAGAAGGTTTGGAAGCGGTGCGCAAACGGCCCGCAATGTACATCGGCGATGTGAGTGTAAAAGGCCTTCATCACCTCGTATATGAGGTTGTAGATAACTCCATTGATGAGGCACTTGCCGGTTATTGTAAAAATATTTCAGTAATCATTCATGAAGATAATTCCATCAGCGTTAAAGATGATGGCCGCGGGATTCCTACAGGCATGCATACAAAAGAAAAACGCAGTGCCCTTGAAGTGGTAATGACCGTATTACACGCAGGTGGTAAATTTGATAAGAATACGTACAAGGTGAGTGGTGGATTGCATGGTGTAGGTGTGAGTTGCGTAAATGCTTTGAGCACCAAATTGCACGTAACCGTAAACCGCGAAGGAAAAATGTTTGAACAGGAATATGCCTGTGGTGTTCCGCAATATCCCGTTCGTGAAATTGGTACCAGCGACACAACCGGCACTGAGGTTCAGTTCTGGCCCGACTATTCCATTTTTACCGTTTCCATTTATAATAAAGATATTCTCGAAGGCAGGCTGCGCGAACTTTCTTTTCTGAATAAAGGCATCCGCATCACTTTAACCGACAACAGGGAAACAGAAGAGAACGGCGAATTTTATTTTAAAGAATTTTATAGCGAAGGCGGTATTATCGAGTTTGTAGAACTGCTTGACAAAAATGCCAACCGCCAACCCCTGATTCCAAAGGTGATCAGTTGCGAAGCACGGGATGAGTCAAGTAATGTATCCGTAGAAGTTGCCATGATATACAATGCCGGATACCAGGAACACCTTTTCAGCTATGTAAATAATATCAATACCATTGAAGGTGGTACGCACGTGGCAGGTTTCCGCCGCAGCATTACCAGGGTTTTTAAAAGCTATGGTGAGAAAGAAGGCATGTTTGAAAAAGCCAAGGTTGAAATTGAAGGTGATGATTTCCGTGAAGGATTGAGCGCCATCATTTCTGTGAAAGTTCCTGAGCCGCAATTTGAAGGACAGACAAAAACCAAATTGGGCAACAGTGAAGTAATGGGTGTTGTGGATACCACACTCAGCCGCGTGTTACAGGCTTATCTTGAAGAAAATCCAAAGGATGCCAAGACAATTATTCAAAAAGTTATTTTAGCCGCACAGGCCAGGGCCGCTGCTAAAAAAGCCCGTGAAATGGTACAACGTAAAAGCGTACTTACGGGTGGTGGTCTGCCGGGCAAACTTGCAGATTGCAGTGATAAAGATCCGGGCCGTTGTGAATTATATCTTGTCGAAGGTGATTCGGCCGGTGGTACCGCCAAACAGGGCCGCGACCGCAGTTACCAGGCCATCCTCCCTTTGCGTGGTAAAATATTGAATGTAGAAAAAGCAATGGAACATAAGATCTATGACAATGAAGAGATCCGCAATATGTTCACTGCACTCGGTGTAAAGATCGGTACACTCGAAGACCCGAAAGCATTGGATCTTTCCAAACTGCGTTATCACAAACTCATCATCATGACGGATGCGGATATTGACGGAAGTCATATCACCACCTTGATCCTTACTTTTATTTTCCGTTATATGAAGGAACTGGTAGAACAGGGTTATGTATACATTGCCATGCCGCCGTTGTACCTGGTTAAAAAAGGGAAGGAACAGGCTTATGCATGGAATGATGAAGAACGCAAAGCATTGGTAGAACAATTTGGTCAGGGAAAAAATGACAGCGTAGGTATTCAACGTTATAAAGGCCTGGGTGAAATGAATGCCGAACAATTATGGGAAACCACGATGAATCCTTTAACCCGTACTTTGAAACAGGTGACCATTGATAGCCTTGCCACAGCAGACAGCGTATTCTCGATGCTGATGGGCGATGAGGTTCCGCCAAGACGTGAATTCATTGAAACCCACGCCAAGTACGCAAAAATTGATGTATAAACAGGTTTAACAGACCTTTATTAATAAGGATCCCTTTGTTTTGTACAATACAGAACAAAGGGATTATTTTTATAGCTTGTAAAAAAAGCATGATGAAAAAGATCCTTCTTTCTGTATCATTTATTTTTTCTGCCCATTTGATCTTTGCCCAAAAAACAGCAACGCTGAAATATCCTTCTATCCTCTGGGAGATCAGCTCAAAAAAAACAGGGAAGAAATCTTATCTGTTCGGCACTTATCATATCAGCAGGAAAAATGTATTTCACCTGAGCGATAGTTTTTACCTGGCCATTAAAAGCAGTGATGTGATCGCAACAGAATCACTGGAAAGTAATTGGGAAGAAGAATTTTATAAACGTCCGTTGTATTCGCCCGAAACACTGAATGATATCCGCGACTGGAGAAGTGAATATTACCAGGAATATCTTGGTGATTTTGGTATCGGTAGTTTTGGTTTCAGCAATTATGAAAAAGAGCTCGAGAAAAAATTCGATGACTATCCTTCTATTATCAAAGGAATTATTTCAAGGGTTTATAATGAAGATTTTTCTGAGGACACTTATCTCGATCATTACATTTACAAACTGGGCCGTCGCCTGAATAAGATGTCCATCGGTCTTGAAAATTTCAGGCAAAGCGATGACATCGTATTGGAAGGAACGATCAACCGTGAACTGGACCGAAAGAATGTGACCTACTCCGCAGACGCCAGAGTTAATCCCGATGATATTCTTGATGCGTATATTAAAAATAATTTGGACGACCTTGATTCACTGGGAACGCTAAGTGATAACTCTGAGCCCTACCGCGAAAAAATGCTCTACGAACGGAATGATATCCAGGCTAAACAGATCGATAGTTTTATCAAAAGCAATAAAAGCATTTTTGCAGCAGTTGGCTGCGCACATCTGCCCGGCAAACGTGGTGTCATCGAAACACTGAGAAGTATGGGCTATCAATTGCGGCCCATCATCGCTACGCAAAAATCGGAAGGCACCAATAACCAGTATAAAGACCAGGTGGTGAAAAAGGAATTTTCAGTGCAGCAATCGCCTGATAAATTTATCAGTGTAAAAGTGCCGGGCAAACTATACAATTTTGTAAAGAATACTTATGAGGAATTTCTGCAGTCAGTAGATGTTGACAATGATGCTTACTTCCTCATCACAAGGCTGAAATTCAATTATCATTTACAGGGCGATAATGAAAGAACTGCTTTAAAAAAACTGGACAGTCTTTTTTATGATAATATTCCCGGAGATATTCTTTCAAAAAAACTCATAGAAAAAAACGGCTACAAAGGTTATGATATTATCAGCCGGAAAAAGACGGGCATGTACCAACGCTACCAGGTTTTTGTAACATCCTCGGAAATTATTTATTTTAAATCATACTCTACCGAAAGCTATTTTACTAAATCCGGTTATGTTGATACTTTTTTTAATTCTGTTCAGCTCGCACCCGCTTCCAGACTTTTAAACAGGCCGGCTTATTCACCTGAGCCTTATGCTTTTTTTAAAGTGGCTTTTCCAAATGAGCCAACAGTTGTAAAGAATTTTTCGCGGCTGAATTCACGCTGGGAATATTATGCTGCCGACAGCATTAATGATTATACTGTGTTAAGAAATTTCCGCTTTGATGCTGATTTTGGCGGTAATGACACATTGGATCTTCAATTGGCAAAACTCAGTTACCAGCATTCGTTTTTTATTGACAGCTGCATATATTCCCGTTATGATTTGCTGAATGGAAGATCAGCCCTTTATGCGAAATTTTTACATAAAGACAAATCAATCAGTAAGGTTTGTTTCACATTAAAAGGCAATGAATATTATGCTGTGATCGCACACGGATCAGCAGAAAATAAAGCAATGGATGATTTTACAAAATCTTTTCTTTTTACAAATCCTGTTTTACCTGTTGCTGAAATGTATGTTGATACATTTTACAATTTCAGTGTTCATTCGCCTTTCTTTTATGATTCAGTTACCGTCAATCACCGCAGAGCTGCGTATGACTGGATCCAGCGTTACAAAGGCAATACTGTCTTTGAAACAAAACTAAAAAATGAATTTTCGCCAGACAGAATATTCCTGTTCAATGACACATTGGGTTACCGCTTATCGCTGCAGAGCAATTTTGCATTTTCAAAAATTACCGCAGATGCATATCCCGATTTCCTTTACCTGAAGAAAGTTAATAACGATACTTCCCTGATCAGCAAACAGGATTATGTTTTAATGACGGAGGGATTGAGAGGAAGATTCATGATCAAAAGTTTCAGCAAGAAAACAATGCCTGACAGCACGATAGAAAAAACGATCATAGCGGGATGGCCCGGCAGCAGCAGGCGCAGTTATATAAAAATAATTGAATTGCCTGAAAGGGACCAATTGCGCAGGATCAGCTTCCAGTTTGATTCAATGGAAAATATTACTACATTAAAAATGATCGCAGATCAGTATAAAATAAATGACCTCCAAAAAATTCCCAGGAAAGATAATTTAGCAACCTTACTGCAGAAGCTTGTAAGGAATGATACAGCAACAGGCAAAGTTTCTTATGCAGATCTGAGAAGGGCTTTGATTAATGTGGATGAAAAAAATTATCAGGATATCATTAATGCGTTGCAGCAATTACCTGTTACTGTAAAAGATTATCTGAGAATAAAAGAAAGATTGCTGTACAGTTTATCTTTTATTCCAACAGCAGAGAGCACCGATTTTGCAGCTGCTTATTTTTTACATCAGGAAGATACGTTCAGTTTAAAAAAAGCGGCGTTGAATGTATTGTTTGCACAGCAGACAGCCTATTCATTAAAAAAAGCAATGCAATTTTTATCAGAAGATCCTGATGCAGATTATGCAGGCGCAGATTCGCCGCTTTCAGTTTATCTTAAAACTGCTGCCGATAAACGCAATGGCGATAACAATGAATCTGATAATTTAACTGCACTTTCAAAATATGCCGATGATATTGCAAAGCTGTTATATGAGTCTGCCTGGAAAGATGATGCTGTGAAAACATTATCCATGCTGCAGGAAAAAGGATTGCTCAGGAAAAAAACATTGTCAAAATATCTTCCGCAATTATTACAGTATGGTAAAAAAGAGATCCGCAAATCAAGAACCTCCGATATCCGCCGCGCAGAAGCTGCAAGGAATATTGACGACGAGGATAATGATACAGGTTTGCTCATGTCGAATTTTATTTCCGGTAATTCTTTCAGCGATCGCGAAGTAACAACGCCTGCATTCATACAGGTATGCGGTCTGCTGGCGCCATTTAAAAATTCTGATAATGCTGTTCATGAATTTTTTGAAAATATCTGGCAGCTGGACAGCTCCAACAATCTTAAAAGAAATTTCCTGCTCTTCTCGCTTAAAAAGAATCTTGATTTTCCCGACTCTGTTTTACATCATTATTTAACCAATGAAACCAAAGCTTATAGTTTTATTAAAGATGCTAACCGCGATTCGGTTGATCTTTGCAGCAGGTATCATATCAGCAATGCGGATCTTTCACGTTATATCCTGCTGAAGGATAATAATCCTGCCACTAACAGGAATTTTATAGATTCCTTTGTGCTGGTAAAAACAGAAACGATCGAACAGCAGGACAGTATTCAATCGATCTATTTTTATAAAACGTTTCCGAAAAAAGATAAAAAGAATTTTGCCTGGAATATCTGTAAGATCACCCGATCAAAGACGAGCGGAAAATATATATTCAGGGATTTTTTAAAAGCAAGTACTTCATACAGCACCGTAAATACGGTGATCAGTGCTGAAGATAAAGAACAGCTTTACCTGCGTATATTATATGATGAATACCGGCCGCTGAGCAGATTTTTTAATAATGTGAAAGGATATATGAGCTTTAACATCATTTATCCCTGAGTAATTGATAGTTGATAATTGATAGTTGATAATTTTTTAAACTTGTAAGCGCCTTCATTTTCATCACAGTTTTTCGAACTGAAGGAATTATCAATTATCCATTATCAATTATACATTCCAACCATTGTGATCTAGCAAAAAAAAAGTTACAGGTATGTCTTTATTTCTTCAATGAGCTCCGCTTTCATAATCGGAATTCCTTTGATCTTGTTATAACCTTTGGCATCAACAAAATAAATATCACGGATGATGCGGATAAGCTGACCGTTATTTATTTCGGGGATCAGTACTGTATCATAATTGCGGAGTATCTCGCCCAGATTTTTAGGAAATGGCCTGATATAACGCAGATGTGCATGTGCAACTGAATGGCCAGATGCGATCAGTTCTGCCACGGCACTTTTGATAGCTCCATAAGTACTGCCCCAACCGAGCACCAGCACTTTGCCATGATCTTCGCCGTTATCAAGTTCCTGCAGCGGAATATAATCTGCGATCATATCAACTTTGGCCTGCCTTGTTTTCACCATGTGCTGATGATTCTCATTATCATAACTGATATTTCCGGTGATATCCTGTTTTTCCAAACCACCGATACGATGTTCCAGTCCGGGGGTACCGGGTATGGCCCATGGACGAACCAGTTTTTCATCTCTTTTATAAGGTTGTAATTTTTCCTCGCCTTCGTCCAGGCTCTTTTTAAAATTCACTTTTATTACAGGAAGATCATCGGCCTTTGGAAATTTCCAGGGTTCAGCGCCATTGGCAATATAACCGTCGCTTAAAAATATAACCGGTGTCATATGCTGCACAGAAATTTTAACTGCTTCATATACGGCGCTGAAGCAATCGCTGGGTGTAGATGCTGAAATGATCGGCATCGGGCACTCTCCATTGCGTCCGTAATAAGCCTGCATCAAATCGCTCTGTTCTGTTTTGGTAGGCAATCCTGTTGATGGCCCGCCGCGCTGAATATTGATGATGATGAGCGGAATCTCCAGCATTACAGCCAGCCCCATTGCTTCGCCTTTTAATGCAATACCGGGACCGCTTGAAGTTGTAACGCCCAATGAACCTCCGTAACTGGCACCAATGGCCGAAGTTATAGCTGCGATCTCGTCTTCCGCCTGGAAAGTTTTTATACCGAATGCTTTGTGTTTGCTTAATTCATGCAGGATATCAGAAGCCGGTGTTATCGGATAACTTCCCAGGAATAATTGCAGTCCGCTTTTCTGCGAAGCGGCAATCAATCCATACGCTGCAGCCTGGTTACCCATGATGCTTCGATAAACACCCGGGTCCATTTTGGCTTTATCCATTTTATACCGGGTAACAAATGTTTCCGTGGTATCACCATAATTATATCCGGCTTTCAATGCAGCAATATTACTGTTGAGTATGATTTCTTTCTTTCCGAATTTTTCCTGTAAAAAGCTAATGCTGTTATCCATGTCCCGGTTATACATCCAGTAAAGAAAACCAAGCACGAACATATTTTTAGCGCGGTCTTTTTCTTTCATCCCCATCTCAAATTCCTTCAAAGCTTCCCTGACCATTTTGGTCACATCCATTTTGATCAGCTCGTAATTCTCAAGACTGCCGTCTTCCAGAGGATTGATCCCTTCCGGATAATTAGCCAGCCGCAGGTTCTTACTATCAAAACCATCTGTGTTGACGATGATCTTTCCGGCTTTCTTCAGTTCTGATAAATTAACTTTTAAGGCTGCTGCATTCATTGCAACCAATACATCGCAACTATCTCCGGGCGTGAAAACCCTGTCGCTGCTAAACCTGAGCTGGTAGCCGCTTACACCAGGTAAAGTTCCCTGTGGCGCCCTGATCTCTGCCGGAAAATCGGGGAAGGTGGCAAGGTCTATTCCCATCAATGCAGTGTTGTTGGTAAACTGGCTGCCGGTAAGCTGCATACCATCGCCGCTATCGCCTGCAAACTTTATTACTACGTCCTGTAAAAGTTCTTCTTTTGTATTCACGTCTTAATCGTTTGTACAAATATAAGCTAAGAGTTTAAAAGAGAAAAGGGATGGGTTGACCAGGTAAACAAAGTTGACAAGGTTAATACAGTTGACAAGGTTGAAAAAGGTAGCAAGTCAAAAGATCCATTATCAACCTTATCAACTCCGTTAACTTTTTTCCTTTCCACCTTAGCAATGAATTAACAATCAAAATTTTGAAATACATGCTGCGCGATATTATCTTCATAAAAAAAATTATAAACTAACATTTATGGACCCCGATTCTGCCGATGCTGATAAATACTTCAGCATTTTAATCAATGGCCTCAACCCTTTCCCGTTTTTAACCAGTACCATCAGTTGTTCTCTTTTATTGCTTTCCTGCCATTCATCTCCCGATGAAAAATTAGTAAAGCTTATTGTTGAAAGAAAAGACAGTACTAAAACTGCTCCCGTTATTACTGCGGTTGCCAAACCTAAAAAGAAGATCTATCTCACTTTTGATGACGGACCCAACAAGGGTACGGGCAATGTGATGAACATTTTAAAAGATGAAGATGTTCCTGCAACCCTGTTCATTATTGGGCAGCAGGTTTTTGGCAGCAGGGCTCAGCATGCGTTGTGGGACAGTCTGCTAACCTGCAGCAACATTGAACTGGCCAATCACAGTTACAGTCATGCGCACAATCATTATGCAGATTTTTATACAGATCCGCAGGATGTGGTAAATGATTTTGAAAAATGCAAGGATACATTGCAACTTTCAAATTCGCTGGCGCGGACACCGGGCCGCAATACCTGGCGATTAAATAATTTATCTGTCACCGATCTTGATAAAACCAAAGCTGCAGCAGATTCTATGCAGCAGGCCGGTTTTAATTTAATTGGTTGGGATGTGGAATGGCATTTTAATCCACCCAATTTATCATTGACAGAAACTGCCGACGTTATGTTACAGCGTATAGACAGTATGCTGGTCAACAATAAAACAAAAAATTACAATCATATTATTTTGCTCGCGCATGATCAGACATTTGCTGATACAAAGGATTCTACTTCGCTGCGTTATTTAATTCAACAATTGAAAAGAAGAGAAGATTATGAACTTAAACTGGTTAGTAATTATCCAGGGATAAATTAAGAGTTAAGAATCAGGAATTAAGAGTTTTTTCAGATTGAAATCCTTTTCATTTATTTGAAAAGGATTTTTGCATTCATGGAATTTTTAATTTTTCGAATAATCGGAAAGAATTCACTAATTGAAGAAATTCTTCACTCTTAATTCTTAATTCTTAATTCTTTTCCTACGTTTGCTCAAATAAAAGTGTAGCAATGTACGATCTGCAAGATTTTTTAGAGCCTGTTGCCATCCATTTGCTGAATGAAGACGAAGGGTACAACGACGGGCAGGTAGCCAATCATATCGAAGCCTATCAAACTGAATTACCGGATATCACAGACATAGATATTGTGCTGGTAGGAATTGGCGAGCAACGTGGACAATCCATTGCTGCAATTCCCAGCCAGGCTCCGGATATTATTCGCAGGCAATTGTACCAGCTCCATTACTGGCATACAAATATTTCCATCGCCGACATCGGCAATATTAAAACCGGTGCAACTGTTGCTGACAGTTATGCTGCAGTAAAAACGGTGCTCGCTGAATTATTAAGATTAAATAAAACTGTGGTGATCCTGGGCGGCAGCCATGACCTGACGCTTGCACAATATTTTGCGTACCGCGAATTAAAACAGGTGGTGGAAGTTACCTGCATTGATGCCATGATCGATCTGCGAAGTGAAAGCCCTATCCGCAGTGAGAATTTTTTAATGGAATTGCTTACCGGCGAACCCAACCTGGTAAAGCATTACAATCATATCGGCTTTCAAAGTTATTTTGTACATCCACGCATGCTGGAAACTATGGACAAACTCAGGTTCGATTGTTACCGTGTTGGTACTGCCAAAGAAAATATGGAAGAGATGGAACCCGTGATCCGCAACAGCAATATGGTAAGCTTTGATATCAGTGCCATCAAACACAGCGATGCACCTGCTAATCAAAACTGTCCTAATGGTTTTACTGGTGAAGAAGCCTGTATGCTTACCCGCTTTGCCGGTATGAGCAACAATACAAGCAGTCTGGGCATTTATGGATACGAACCGCATCTGGATACCAATGACCTAACGGCTAAGCAGATTGCACAGATGCTCTGGTATTTTATTGATGGAAAAAACAGGAGCAAACAGGAAGCAGCGATGGATGAAAAACATAACTTCAATGAATTTCATACAGCTTTTGCAGAAGTAGATACTGTTTTTATTCAAAGTAAAAAGACCGGACGCTGGTGGATGCAGCTTCCCAATAAAAAAAATATCGCCTGCAGTTACAATGATTATGTACAGGCCAGCAGGAATGAGATTCCCGAAAGATGGTTGAGAGCACAGGAAAGGAACTGATTATTTTGAATTATATATTTTGAATTTTGAATTAAGCAACATGGGTTTTGAAAAGCTTTTCGGATTGAAAAAATTATTAATCATTAATTATTCATTATTAATTATTCTTGCTTCCTGTTCTGTCTCTAAACAAATTTCCAAAAACGCCAATCTCTTAATAAAAGATTCTTCACTGCTGAATGCACACATCGGCATCAGCATCTTCGATCCTTCTTCCGGAAAATATTTATACAATTACCAGGGTGATAAATATTTTGTGCCCGCAAGCAACACAAAACTATTTACCTGTTATGCAGGAATGAAATATCTGGGAGATAGTCTTACCGGAATTTTATATGAACAGAATGAAGGCAGGTTGAAAATAATCGGCAATGGAGATCCAACATTTCTCCATCCGGATTTTAAAACGCAACCGGTATTTGACTTTATTAAAAAGAATACAGCAAAAGAGTTGATGCTCTGCGAAATGCGGACTACTAAATCAGCTGTGCCTTTGAACGCGCTTGGGATGGGATGGGCATGGGATGATTATAACTCGAGCGATATGGCCGAAAGAAGTTTTTTCCCGGTTTATGGAAATGTAGTAACGTTCGGTTTACAAAACCATGAAGTAAAAGTTCAACCGGCATTCTTTAAAAAATATTTATTTCAACAAGAAAAGGGTTTGGATTCGTTTGAAGTGGAAAGACAAAGAGAAAGCAATTTTTTCTTTATCTCCAAAGGCAATAGTAAAAAAGCAATTCTACCTTTCAGAGTAGGGTTGGATAAAGACATTCCTTCCATTGAAGCTGGTTTATTGGCAGACACTATTAAAAAAAGTATAGAATTCTGCAGAACAGTTTATCCATCGCGGCCAGACCTGAAAAGAATCCATTCCCAACCCACCGATTCTTTATTTAAACCCATGATGCACCGCAGCGATAATTTTTTTGCGGAGCAAACCTTATTAATGGTAAGCAATGAAAAACTTGGCTACATGAATGATGAAGCCATCATTGATACCTTATTAAAAACAGATCTGAAAGATGTTCCGCAAAAACCCAAATGGGTGGATGGCTGCGGGCTCAGCCGGTATAATTTATTTACCCCGCAGGATTTTATTTTTATCCTGAATAAGATCAAAAACGAATTTGGGCTGGAACGCATTAAAAATATTCTGGCTACCGGTGGAACCGGTACCATCAGTCGCTATTATCAGAATATGGCCGGCAGCATCTTTGCCAAAACCGGCACACTCAGTAATAACTGCGCACTCAGCGGTTATCTTATCACTAAAAAAGGAAAATTGTTACTGTTTTCAATACTTGCCAATAATTACCAAACCGCCGCCACGCCTGTGCGCCGGGCAGTTGAAAAATTTATTAATTATCTCCGGAACAATTATTAATTTACCCTCGTAATGGTATAAACACCGCAAAATCGCCCGCGTTACGGGTCGTTTAAGACAATATATCAAAATAAATTCAACTTACGGGCAACACAACCAGTGTATAGAGCGTCTTTTGTTTACTGAAACCCAGAACCAATATTCACCTTAATTAAAAAAAAATTTGTATGAAACGATTGATTACGCTCCTGATCCTTGCTCTTTCATTTTTCAGCATGACATCAGTGGCCCAAACCAACACTTCCTGTAATGCGCAGTTCAGCTTTACATTAACCGCAGGATCCACAGTGCATTTTGTCCCGGCTTTAATCGGTGACAGCAATGCAACTGTAACAAGTCACCACAGCTGGAGCTTTGGGGACGGAACTGCCAGTTCAAATGTTGATCCCAATCACACGTATGCTAATTGTGGCACTTTCTCAGTTAAACATATTTTCTGGAGAACAACTCCCAACGGAGTTATCTGTTCCGATACTGTTATTAAACCCGTGGTTATTCAGTGCCCAACCAGTTGTAATATTCATGCAGCTTATTCTTATGTAAGAGATTCTATTCACGCCAACATTGTTCATTTTACCAATCTCAGTTCACCAACTGCAGATGTTCATTTTTCAAGATGGAGTTTTGGCGATGGTTCTTATTCAACTGATTTTAATCCAACCCATGCTTATACTGCTTCGGGTTTATTTACCGTTTGCCTGGAAGTAAGGAAAGACAGTGCAGGCCTTTGTAAAGATGATACCTGCATGTCAATACAGATCCAGGTAACAACAACTCCTGTTTGTAATCTGCAGGCATACTTCAGCTGGCATGCTGATTCAACTCAACTGAATAAAATTTATTTCCAGAATCAAACGTTGAATTTTTTACCAACTGATTCTATCAGGTGGACATTCGGCGACGGTTCTGTTTCTTATGATGTGAATCCAACACATATTTACAGTCAGCCCGGCAGTTACAATGTTTGTATCCGCGTTAGCAGGATTACTACTGCAGGTACTGCACCTTGCGTAAGCGAGTTCTGCAAAACAGTAATTGTTTATGGACCGGCATGTACGCTGCAGGCTAACTTTACCTGGCAGCCCGATGCAACGCATCCAACAAAAATTCATTTCTCCAATACAAGTGTTCCTTTATCAACAACGGATTCTATCCGCTGGACATTTGGTGATGGCACTACTTCATTTGATGTAAGTCCTGTGCACACATATAATGTACCGGGTGTTTACACGGTATGTCTGCGGGTAAAGAAAAATTATAATGTTCCTACCCTTGCGCCATGTGTAAGTGAAATATGTAAAACGGTAGTTGTGCAGGGTGTATGTAACCTGGTAGTTGATTTCAGTTCGCATCCCGACAGTTTACAATCAAACAAAATACATTTCACCAACCTGAGCACGCCGTTGAATACAAGCGATTCCATTAAATGGACATTTGGCGATGGCACTGTTTCTTATGATGTAAATCCAACGCACATTTATACACAGGGTGGATCTTATACCGTTTGTCTCCGCGTTAAAGAAAATAATAGTGCGGCAGGAACAACAGCCTGTGTAAGGGAGATCTGCAAAACAATTACGGTAACTCTTACCAGCTGTAATTTCACACCATCATATACATGGCATGCTGATTCGGTAAATCATAAAAAAATATATTTCACCAATACTACAGCATCACCATCTTCAGTAGCAACTGCAACCTGGAGTTTCGGTGATGGTTCTACAGGAACCGGCTGGAATGCTGTTCACGAATATGCACAGCCCGGTCAGTATGTAGTATGCCTCCGCATTGAAGCAGGACCAAACTGTGTGAAGTACAAATGTGATTCTATTACAGTTGTTGCAAATGAGCCAGCCTGTAATGATCTTTCTAAATTTACTTACCAGGTGTTCAGCAATGATTACCTGAAATATAAATTCACTCCGGATTATCAGAATACAGCATTGCTTTATATCTGGAGTTTCGGCGACGGATCGGGCAGCAACAATATGATCACGGATCACAGGTATGCACAACCCGGCGTGTACCATGTATGTCTTACTGTATTCAGGAACAACACCTGCGTAAGTACATTGTGTAAAGAAATAAGAATTTATCCGCAGATCATTTGCGACAGTATCCATGTAAACTATCAGTATACGAGAGATGCATACGTTCCGAATAAATATTATTTCTACGCCATTTCAAATTTCCCATTATTACAACAACGCTGGACGTTCACCAGAATTTCTCCAACACCAGCGCCTGCTCCGGTTGTATTGTATCAGAATAATCCGGTTTATGTGTTCGGCGATACCGGCGTGTACAGAGTTTGTTTAAGAGCAATTACTTTAGGCGGCTGTGTAAAAGAATACTGTGATAACATTCATGTTACACAGGTGCTGAACACCACACAATGCAATCTGCAGGCTTATCCCAATCCTGCAACAAATGTGGTGAATGTAAACGTACAGTTGCAATCGCCTGAAATGATTCACGCATATGTATACAATGCATTGAACGTGCTGGTAAAACAAAAAGATCAGCAGGGCCTTGCTGGAAATAATATTGTGACTATCAGTCTGGAAAATTTAGTACCAGGTTGGTATACAATCAAATTGATCTACGGTACCAAAGTGTGTTACGCCAGGTTCCAAAAAATCTAGTTTTTTTACTTTCGAGGGTACAGAAAGGCATACAGCAATGTGTGCCTTTTCTTTTTGTGAAAAGTTCATGGTTGATGGTTCATAGTTCATAGCTGCTATAATTTGAACTTTTTGCTATTCAATTAAAATTCAACCAATGAATTGCAAAGAACCTTAAACCTCTTAAACCTTAAACGTTTTAAACGAGCGAACGATCTATTGCCGCAAGAAACTGCTCATAAACTTCTCCCATACCTTTATACAATGGATCTGTTCCCAAAAAATGATTGTGCCAGATACTGATATATATGCCATTGAATTTTTTACAGAGATTATAATACTCCATCATTTCATTCAATGCCTGCGAAGCCGTAAGACGCTGCTCATAAAATGAATTCGCTTCCATATAACAGAAAGGATGAATGCGCAACATCGTTGGTGTTTCTTTCTGAAGGTCGTACCATGTAAACGATGAAGCAACAGAAGCCCTGAAACCATTAATGCTGCCATATCCCATCGAATGATCATCTGTAATTCCATTGGTAATTAAACGATGGTATCCTTCGGGAAGACTGAACCGGATATAATGCTGACGGGAAACAGTTACCGGTCTTTCTGCCATTGCTTCCAGCTGTTCTTTTTCTTTTTTCAACAAAGAAAGATCATCGCTGCTCTGCCAGGAAGGATGTAAACCGATTGCATATTTTTTTGCATGATTTTTTACAAGCGACCACATCGCATTTTTATGCGGCAGAATGTTTTTATCATAAAGTCCGTTCTTTTCGGGAACCAGGAAAAAATATATGGGCTGCAGTTGATATTGCTGATGTAGCTGATCGAGTTGCTGATAACTGTCAAACGGATCTGCTGATCTGTTGTTCAATACACGTACCCTTTCTTTGGCCGCGGAAAATTTTCCTGCAAATACTGAACGGAAAATGCCGCCCATATTTCTTACAAAACCTTTGTGTTGATAGCTGTAAGCAATATCAATATCATAAGTAGGAATTATTTTGAATGCTGGAGGATGAGTGATGAATGAAGGATATTTTTTTCGCAGGATTTCTGCAAATTCATCTACCCAGATATTAATCAATGGCAGATGAAGAAAATTATTTTTAAAGGCAATTGAATTTTCATGCGCATATCTTCCATACATATCTTTTGTATGCGGCAGATATTCTTCATAACGGCTGATGAGGTAAAACGCGGCTGCAAAAATATCAAACGGAAAACCGGAGCCTGTTATTTTAAAAAAAGCTTTGTATCCGTTTACTTCAAAACAATCAATGGACTGTTGTTTTATATCATCTTCAAAAAGCAGGGCAGTATTTTGAATGTGAAAGCCATCCAGTTCGAGATCGGAATAATTAATTTTAACACCCTCATAATTTTTATAATCTTCTGAATCAATACTGATCTGGAATTCAGTGCCCATCAGTTCCTTAAAAATGAAATGAGCAATGTATTCAAGACGGGAAGATGTTATATGGCTGTAGATTAAGACCATCAAAAAGTTGTAGCAGTTTTATACCGGGAAGACGGAAAGGCGGGAAGTTATTCTTAGCGGCAATCTTACTTTCTTATTTATTATTCCTTATTTTTTATACCGCTCCTTCCACATTTCATTAAATGTCTTTTTGCTGAAGTCGAGGTCGGCCCGGTATTTATTCCATCCTTTAAAAACTTTATTCACCATCCAGTTCTTCATATTGCCATTTCCCATGTTCATCATCTTCCGGTGCATTGATGCGATGCGCCACATTTTCCAGGCAATTTTTTCTGCGCCGGGCGCAAGGCCTTCTTCTACGGCCTCATAACGGTTCTCCAGTAACAGTTCGTGCAGGTTTATTTTTACGGCACATACTTCGGTACAGTTTCCGCAAAGTGAAGAAGCATAACTAAGATGTTTGTAATCCTTCATGCCGCTGAGATGTGGAGTGATCACACTTCCTATAGGACCGCTATAAGTTGCTCCATAAGAATGACCACCGATATTTTTATAAATGGGACATGCATTCAGGCAGGCGCCGCAGCGGATGCAATACAGGCTTTCCCTCATTTTAGGATTGGCCAGCATATTCGTGCGGCCGTTATCAAGCAGTATCACATACATTTCATCCGGCCCATCTGGTTCAGTGTATTGCCGCGGACCGGTGATGATCGTATTATAAACCGTGATCCGTTGTCCGGTGCCGTAAGTAGATAACAATGGCCAGAACAAACCGAGATCCGTCATTGATGGAATCATCTTTTCAATGCCTACAACAGCGATATGTGTTTTCGGAAATGAGCAGCTCAGTCTTCCGTTGCCTTCATTTTCTGTAACGGCAATACCTCCGATATCACTGATGATAAAATTGGCGCCGGTAATTCCTATTTCAGCCTGCACATATTTTTCACGCAGTTTTTCCCTGGCCACCAATGTCAACTGTTCGGGCGTGAGATTGATGGGCGTACCTAATTTTTCATTGAAGAGTTTAGCTACATCTTCTTTGCTTTTATGCATTGCGGGTGTAACAATATGATACGGCGGTTCATCATCCAGTTGTTGAATGTATTCACCAAGATCTGTTTCTACACTTTCAATATTATTTTTTTCGAGGAATTTATTCAGGTGAATTTCTTCAGTGACCATACTCTTGCTCTTCACAATGGTCTTGCAGTTTTTTTCCCTGCAGATCTTCAGAATTTCATCGAGTGCCTGTTGTGCATCTTCGGCATAAATAACTTTTCCGCCACGTTTGCCGAACTGCAACTCAAACTCTTCCAGTTGCTGATCCAGCGTTTCAATGGCGCGCCACTTTACATTCTTGGCTCTTTCTCTTGCAAGGTGTATATCAGCAAATTGTGATTTGCCCTGCGGTACAACTGCATTGTATTTGGCGATATTAAAATTTATTTTGCGCCTGTGCTCCAGATCTGCAGCCTTGACTGTACTCTTTGCTTTAAATGTTGATGAAGTTTCCGTCATTAGAAAATTATAAGTTCTGCGTTTATGTTATAAATTAATCAGCTGTATCCTTCCGTCTTCTCCAAAAGGAGAAGAAAACCTGTTTACGTAAATATTTTGTTACAATAAACGACATGTTCTACAAAATAAAATACTTCCCCAACTTCCTTATTTCTTATTCCTTATTTGTATTTTGTATTCCCGAAGGTACAGCTTCCGCGCCTTTCCATTCGTGTTTTACCGTTGAATTTAAGATTGAAAAATTCGATATTCATCCTGTAGTGACCTGATGTGACATCGGCTAAGGAGTTGAAAGAGTTGACAAGTTGAAAAACCTTTGTCAACCATATTAACTTTATCAACTGATTTATCCTTTCAACACGCCCAATTCTTTTCCCACTTTTGTAAAAGCAGCAACTGCTTTATCTAAATGTTGACGTTCGTGTGCCGCACTCAATTGAACACGGATCCGGGCCTGTCCTTTTGCAACCACCGGAAAAAAGAAGCCGATCACATAAATACCTTCTTCCAAAAGTCGGGCTGCAAAGTTTTGCGCCACAACCGCATCATATAACATAATGGGAACAATGGGATGGTCACCGGGTTTTATATCAAAACCGGCTTCCGTCATTTTTTCGCGGAAATATTTTGTATTGAATTCGAGCTGATCTCTTAATTCTGTAGTTTCACTCAGCATATCAAGCACGGCGATGGAAGCGCCTACAATGCTTGGTGCTACCGTGTTTGAGAAAAGATAAGGCCGGCTGCGCTGGCGAAGCATTTCTATAATTTCTTTCCGTCCACTGGTGAAACCGCCGCTGGCGCCACCCAATGCTTTTCCCAATGTGCCCGTGATAATATCTATGCGGCCCATTACATTCCTGTATTCATGCGTGCCTCTTCCTGTCTTGCCAAGAAAACCTGAAGAATGGCATTCATCGATCATAACAATAGCATCATACTGATCTGCAAGATCACAGATTTTATCCAGCTGTGCAATCGTTCCATCCATACTGAATGAACCATCTGTTACAATGATGCGGCTGCGCAACCCTTCAGTCTCTTTCAATTTTGCCTCCAGGTCATTCATATTATTGTGTTCATAACGGTAACGCTGAGCCTTGCACAATCTTACACCATCAATGATACTGGCATGATTCAATGCGTCAGAAATGATAGCATCTTCTTCACCGAACAATGGTTCAAACACACCAGCATTCGCATCAAAGGCAGCAGCGTATAAGATCGTATCTTCTGTTCCTAAAAAATCAGCGATCTTTTTTTCAAGTTCCTTATGAATATCCTGCGTACCGCAGATAAAACGGACGCTGCTCATGCCATAACCGCGGAGGTCGATATATTTTTTTGCAGCAGCC
>JBDUCW010000256.1:0-3234 GCA_040003235.1 Ferruginibacter sp.
GCCCTTGCCGAATTCAAATGCTGTATTGGTCTCACGGAGCAGCGGCATATTTTTTTTCCCGAGACGCAGGTATACCGGCTTATTCAATGCAGCAGCATGTTCTATTGCCCGGGCAGTTTCAAAATTATCTGCGGGCGCAACGATAATAATGTTATTGATCGCACGCAACACTGCATAATCATGAAGACTGTGATGGGTTGAACCAAGTGCCCCATAACTGACACCGGCACTGATGCCGATCACGTTAACAGGATTATCAGAATAAGCAACATCATTTTTTATCTGCTCCAATGCACGCGCTGTAAGAAAGCAGGCAGGTGAAACCGCGAATACTTTTTTCCCTGCAGCAGCAAGACCGGCAGCAACGCCAACAAGATTCTGTTCTGCAATCCCAACTTCAATGATCTGTTCAGGAAATTTCTGGCCGAACGGCACCAGCTTCCCGGATCCACGCGAATCACTTGTTACTGCAACAATATTCCTGTCGTTTGCAGCAAGAGACTGCAGTGTCTCAGAAAATATTTCAAGATTTGCTTTTCCTGCGCCAACAATATTTACTACAGTTTCACTCATGTTATTTTTTTAGTTCCATTGCATCCAACTCTTTCATCGCAACTGCATATTGTTCTTTACTGGGTACGCCGTGGTGCCATTTAACTTCATTCTCCATAAAGCTTATTCCTTTGCCTTTAATGGTATGGGCAATGATAACAGATGGCTTATCTTTTTCAAAAGGAAGTTCAGCAAATGTTTTGATCAATGCCTGAAAGTCGTGACCATCCACGTGACGCACAGACCAGCCAAAGCTTTCAAATTTTTTATCCAGCGGTTCTGTATTACAAACGTCTTTTGTTGCACCGGTGATCTGAAGTTTATTATTATCAACGATGGCACAAAGATTATCGAGTTTATACTGAGCTGCAGTCAGCGCAGCTTCCCAGTTGGAGCCTTCGGGTAGTTCGCCATCACCCAATAAAGTAAATACACGAAAATCTTTATCATCCATCTTTGCGGCGATAGCATTACCAACGCTTATTGACAGACCATGACCAAGCGCACCGGTATTCTGCTCGATGCCTTTTACTTTTTTTGTTGGATGACCGATATAATGAGATCGGTACTTACATAAAGTTTCAAGGTCTGCTTCCGGGAAAAAACCTTTATCAGCAAGTACAACATATAAAGCCTCTACAGAATGGCCCTTGCTTTGAATATAACGGTCGCGATCCGGCGAAGTAAAATCAGCAGGGCTTACATTCAGCACATGGTTGTATAATACATTCAGCAGATCAACACAGGACAGGCTTCCGCCCGTATGACCTGCATTAGCGAGTGTGATGTACTTCAGAATTTTTTTTCTGTAGTTGACTGACTTAAAATATAATTCTTCTGCTTTCATGTTTTTTTACCGCGGAGACGCTGAGGCGCTTAGTTTTTTATTTTTTGACTTTTAATTTTTTATTTGTTCGGGCTGTTAAAAATCTAATACATTTTTTTCATCTCTGCGCTTCGTGTCTTTGCGGTTAATTTAATTATGATCGTAAACTTCCCAACCTAAATAATTTTCAAAAGCTTCTTTCAGAATCGCTGCTGTCTTTGATGCATTCATCACTACATGGTGTTCAAAACCATTGCGGCAAACGTATTGCATCAGGCTTTGCAGGTTCGGAATGCTTGCCACCGCACGGTTACCAAATGTATTAAGATCATCATCTGTTAAACAGCCTTCTCCCAAATATGCCTTGATCACACCCCTGGTATCATCCGTGCTCAATCTTCCATAAGTCAATGCTGATGCAGGTGTACGACCAGCCAATGCACCATAAGTATTTTCTTCACCAACTGTTGTTCCGATGATTGGAGCCGTGCTTATTTCTGCATCAGGTAAAAAAGATTTGGCCCAGTTACCGCAATGAAAGAGGACGCATTTATTTTCATCGGTTGCGTAATTGTTATTCCAGTCAACTAACGCAGAAGGCGAGCCGCTTGCCAGTTGCATGGCATACATGGTCAGCGTTCCTGTAACATCAACCTCACATGCGCTTGGCAACATGTTCTCACTCATCATACTCATGCTGGTGCATACATTGCAACCATAATTCTGTTGTAATGAAGTCCAGCACTGAATGGCGGTTGCATCCAACGCATGTTCTTCCATAAAGTCGGCCAATACTACATCGAGTTTTGCGATCTGCACTAATTTATCACTGGGTGTCTTGCCGACAGATGCATAGGCATTGATCTTTTCTAATTTTTCTTTTACAGATGCATCATTGGCAGTAAGTTTATTTGCATTGCCCAGAATTTCAGAAAGATCAACTGTGGTAACAGAAATTCCGTTTCTCTGTAAGATCTTCTCGCTGTATCGCACAGTATTAAAGGCGCCGGGCCTTGCGCCTACTGCACCGATACGCACTTTGCGCAATCCTTTTACAACACGGCAAACAGCAATGAATTTTTTAAGATCGTTCAAAAAACTTTCATCGGAAGGATGAACGACATGCTTTTTTGTCAATGTATATTTTATTCCGTACTGGTATAAATTATTGCAGACTGATATTTTTCCACACCAACTATCACGCCTGTTCACTACATCCATTTTATTCAGATCATCGGGATAGGCCTGTATCAAAACAGGAACATTCAGATTCGCCAGCTTTAAAGTTTCAGCCACTCCTTTTTCATCGCCGAAATTCGGAAGCAACACCAATACACCGGCAATTTCATCAGCATGCTTTTTAAAAAGTTCGGCACACAACTGTGCTTCTTTAAAAGTTTCCACACCACCGAGTTTGCTGGCATTCTCTTCAAGCATCACGGCTTTAATATTTACCTTTTCAAGAACAGCAATAATATCTGTCCTTGCTTCTGCAACCAATTTATCAGGAAAAAAATCCCTGTTACCGATAATCACTCCAATGCTCACCGCTGTATCTTTCATATTTTATTCTTTCGTTGTTTTAAGAAAACTGATCAGGTATACGGCATCCTTTGTTTTTTCTCCTGGATTGGCGAGGTCATAATTCTGATCGGTCGGCGTATCTGCATCCGGAAAGCGCCGTCCCGCACCGGTTCTGAAAGTGATTCTTTCAACCGATTGTACCGGAGCAAAACATAAATTAGCCGCAGGTTTATTGCCGTTGATGCTTACATTATAAAAACGTGTTGCTGTATTCAGTTCAATTTTAATGTTCATTTTTTCTCCACTATTGTATTTACCCAAGGATTTATTCC
>JBDUCW010000148.1:0-10858 GCA_040003235.1 Ferruginibacter sp.
CTGATTGCTGTAAGAAGGATGGTCTTGAAAACGGCACAAGGATATTTCATGTAACTATTTAGAAACTGGATACTCACCGATCGTTTTCAATTGCCGGTGAGTATCTTAAAAAAAACAGTGCATGAAAAAATATCCTTTCATCATATTGATTTTCTTTTGCAAGGGGTTAATGGCGCAGGAATTATTTGTGTTCACAGAACCCGCCAGTAATATGGCAAAAGGAAGTATTGCTGTACGGGCGACCGGCAAACTCATGAAGTGGGAAACCGTAAATGGTTTCAGTTACAGAACCGGAACAGAGCTGATGGTTGGTGTGTCCAGAAAAATAATGTTGCATGTTAATTTATATGCGTCAGATGTTTACAGCCCATGGCTTCGATTTGAAGGTGGCAGTGTTTATATGAAGTACCGTTTTTTCAGCAATGATGATGTGCACTCGCATTTCAGGATGGCCGCGTTTGCAAAAGCGGCGGTGATCAGCTCGAGTGGTCTCTTCCAGCGGGCTTTTTTAAACGAGATCGACTTTGATGGAAATAACAGTGGCTGGCAGACAGGCATTGTTGCAACAAAACTGATGAATAAAATTGCCTTGTCAACTTCAGCGTCGTACCTGCAGGCAGTGAATAACGTCAACGCTGGTAATTTTCCGGAAGGACGGGCGAAGCACGCTTTTAATTATACTTTTTCTGCAGGATATTTATTATTCCCGAAAGAATATACAAATTACCGGCAGACAAATATTAATATTATGGCGGAATATTTAGGGCAGCAACTGCTGGATGGGAGCGGGAGTTACAACAGTATTTGTCCTTCCGTTCAATTTATATTCAACAGTATTGCAAGAGTTGATATGGGCGTACAGTTACCTGTGTTGTCAACCGGTAATAAAATTTTTACTGCTGTTTATTTGCTGAGGGTTGAATACAATTTTTTAAATGCAATTAAATCAAAGAACAAATGAAACAATTCGTTTTAGCTTTTTTTATAACAGCAATAACAACTGCTGCAACAGCCCAGATACAATCCGGCAACCAGGCTCCCGAAATTTCTTTGCCCAATGCGAATGACAGTATCATTAATCTTTCATCATTGAAAGGAAAAGTTGTTTTGGTAGATTTCTGGGCAAGCTGGTGTGGTCCCTGCCGGAAAAGTATCCCTTCAGTTGTAAGATTGTACAATAAATATAAAGACAATGGTTTTGAAGTGCTCGGCGTATCACTGGATGAAAAAAAATCAGAGTGGCTGAAAGCGGTAAAATATTTCCGCATGAAATATACGCTGATCAATGATATTGCTGCATGGAATTCAAAAGTGGCGGCTGCTTACCAGGTTGAAGCCATCCCCGCATCTTTCCTGCTTGACAGGGACGGGAAAATTATTATGGTAGATGAAGAAGGTAAAAAGTTAGAGAATAAAATAAAAGAATTGTTGCAGCAACCTTTTGCAGGTAAAACAGAATAATTTATTTTTTTGTATGGATGCGGAATGAAAAACCGGCAGCTGTATAATAAACAGGGGCAGCCGGCGAAATACCAAAACCGCCTGAAAGATCGATCTTAAGATCTTTGTTGGCATACCATGCAATGCCGGCAGCCAATGTATGTTCTGGGGATTCGTCTTTATAAATAAAACCAAATACTTCCACATAGGCATACCATTTTTCGGATAGATCGAAGCCAGGCGATAACGTATAGATCCAGGCGGGATCACTATTTCCGGAGCCATCCCATTCTGCACCCAGGTTACAACCAAGAGCCGAAGAAGCCGATAAAGTTTTCTGAAATGCAAAACGAAACCGCGGCGCTACATGTGCAGTTGCAAATTTTTTAGAACCAAGAGAAGGGAAACCCAGGTGAAAAAGGAGTGAGGTCTTCGGCAGGAATTTTTTTTCTGCGCTTAGATTTATTTTAGTTCCAACTTCCACGGGCAGCAGTCCTGCTTCAGTAACGGTACCGGTTGGTATCAATATGGTTGAATGGGATTGATAAGTCGTGATCAGTCTTAGCTCAATGCGTTTGCTGATGCCATATTTGCTGAGTATGCTGGGAAGCGCATATTCATAATCTCGGGCATGGTTGTTTTTTTGCAGACCTATACCAGTTTCTACCTGTATCCATTTTTCAGGAACGGTGAATGCACTTTCCGATTGATCCGGCCTGTCGGTATCTATTTTTCCTGATTGTGAAAATGCAATGAAGGGAATCCACAACAGAAAATGCAAAAGAAGTTTTATTTTTGCCATTCTAAAATAATTTTTAGTCTTGTCTAAAAATTAAAGATAGAAAATCAATTGTAAAAATCCAAACTGAACAGCAGGGAAAAATTCATTACGCTTTTACAGCAGCTTTGCCGTTGACCAATGCTTCCAGGTTTTTTTCTTTAAAAAATATAGTAGTAATGCTTTCAGCCTGTGACAATAACTGACTGATGGCAGGTTGTTGTTTTCCTAATAAAGTGGATGCTCTTTTCAGGGCGTCTGCATCGTTTAATTTTTCAGTCTGTTTAACGGCTTCCTGAACTGCGAAAATGCGGAGGCCATTGTCTTTTATTTTTCCCAGTTCAGCGATCATCCAGCTCAATGCATAAAAATGATTTTGTTCCAGCATCAGGAAATAAGTGTTGTTCTCCGCATCGGGCATTTTATTGAATGGAGAACCGACGATCTCTTTGGTAAGATATTTTTCAAGATATTTTGCTGTTTTTTTATTTTGTGTAAGCTGAATGCATCCACGTAAAGCCTGCGGGTAAATACTGAGCCAGCGCAGTTTACGGCGGAGTTCATGTACATCTGCTTCTACATTCTCAAAATGAAATTTTCTTTCATTCACAAAATCAATGATCTTTTTTATTTCATCCCGGTAATAATCATACAGGTGCCCGGTTTCTTTTTCCGGTTTTTCCCAATCACAATTTTTCAATGCTGTTTTTATTTTATGAATACGTTTTCCTGTCAGCCATTCCTTATCTGCCAATGTACCATTTAATGAAATGATGCGTTGTTTGAACTGGTCTTTTAAATAATTAACAGCAGTCCTGGGAATATTTTTATTGCCAGTGAATTCTTTTGCAAAGCAATCATAATAATCTGCAGCACCTAATGCATCTTCCAGGAATTTGAAACGTTCTCTCAGTTTGGTAAACTTTTTCCTGTTATGGATAGAAGCATATAGTTTGCTCAGGCCTTCCAGCATAAAAATTGCTGTGCGAAAATTGTTTTTATACAACCACAGCCCCGGATTGTTTTGTTTGGCTGCTTTGGTTAATAACGTTTCGCAGCTGGCGAGGTGAAATTCAAATCTGCTGATGCCCGGTTTTTGATGCGACATATTTCTGTTTTTATGGATTATCCAATTTACACACTAAGCAATAATGAGATAAAAGTATTGAGTAAAATCTATGTTGAAGAAAAATGAGCTGATATTATATTTTTATTCTTCAAAATAGCACAAACTTCCGCCAACCCATTCCTTGTCTTTGTTATATCGTACACCGATCATTTTTCCTTTGCTTAAACGTGCGAGATGGTTGGCTGCTACCGGTCTCGCATGGCCGTCTTTCCAGAAGTAAAAAATCCTGATCTCGGCCTTGGCAGGAATGTCGGGCGTTTCGATCACATCCGCATATTTTACCTTACGCTGCAGTATCCAGTTCTGCGGATCTTTTACATGATCAATATCATTTTGTGTAACATCGATCACCACCCCCTGTCCTGCAAAAGAAAATAAAGGTTTCAATACATAATTTTCAAGGTCAGCAGGGATCTGTTTCAGTTCGTTTAAAAAATATGTTTTTGGAATATAAGGATGATGAATAAAGGGCAATGTGTATTTACTGATCCGGTAAAACCAGTTGGGGTGCGGTATCCATTCCACATCAAGGTCCTGCGTAATATCAACAATATTTCCCAGCGATTCTTTCTGCTGCTGCAGTTCATCAAAAATAACACGGTTGTAAATTCTTTTGATCTCTGTTTTTTTGCCGTCTTTCAGATAAAATAGTTTTCTTCCTTCCTGTATCAATTCAGTCAGGCAAACCAGTTCAATACCTAAATAATCCTGCGTGCAGTAAAAATCAATTCTTGTTTTTTGTTGGTGCGGTTTTATTTCCAGCAGTACCACATTCTCAGTTTTACAATCACCTACAATAATATCCCGCAAAAGTTCAATATAAGTTTCTTTGTTATATCCATTCAGGTATGGCGAATAATTAGGCGGAACAGAGAAATGTTTTTCATATACTTCAGGAAGATACACTTCATAAGCAAAGAGCGAAGGGAAGCCCTGCATTTCGATGAGCTGTGGTTCCAGTTCACCGGCTTCATTTTCGCAGATGCCAAAATCAAAACAGATAAAATGCGAATGATCATTTTCATTGGCAACAGTTTCTCCTGCAGGAATTGCATTTTTGGTAAGCTCTTTAAAATTGGGCGCCACAATTACGTCCACGATCGCTTCGCAGGCATCGAGTACTTTGTTTTTAAAATCTTTCGGAACAAAGATGGCGGTCTCTGCAATTCTGAATTCAATTGCTCCGGGATGTTTGCTGTCGAGATCGGCGAGGAAGGCTTCGTAATTGGCCTGGGTAAAATATTTGTTGTACTGAACGCGTAATTCCTGTTGCATAAATTTGTTGTTGTTGATCGCTCTAATAAAAATACAACAATTCAATTACACGGATTTTTTTTGCCACGGATTACACGGAGAAACATAGATGTTGCCGGAATGGCACGAATGAACACGAATTAATACAAATGTTTTTTTGCCACGGATTGCACGGAGAAACACGGAGGTTGCCACTAATAGCACGAATAGACACGAATTACTACAAATTTTTTTACCACGGAATAATCGGAGAAATACGGATTTTTTTACTTAAAACGTATAACGTATAACGTATTACTTGGTTATCCGGCACAACCAAACTTATAACCTTAAACCTATCACTTATAACTTTTTCAGGCTTCTACAGCAATAAGCGAACTTACTGCAATGTTTAAAAAGTTGGGGAGAATGTGAGAGTATGTCCACATGATCTTTTCGGGATCATTTAACTGATGGATCATGCTCTGCCATTTTTCATGGCCATAGTTTTCGATCACCATCTTTTTCTTGTCTTCTGTCTGCAGGTGCATGCTCATACCAATTGCATCAGCTTCGGGATGAAACTGGGTGCCGATCATGTATTCGTTGAAACGCACTGCCATCACCGCTCTTTCATAAGTAACATGTGGCCTTTCTTTTTCAATCGCAAGAATGGAAGCGCCCATTTCGTGCAGTACTTTTTTATTGGGTTCAATGAATTGGTAATCCCTGCTGTCAACTGCATAAAAGGGATCATGCAGTCCGTTAAACACAACTTCATTTTCACCGGCGTGCAGTAAATGCACAGGGAACACGCCAAAAGCGGTGCTCTTTCTTTTACAAACATTGCCGATGCCATAATGCCTGCTCACCAGCTGAAAAGAATGACAGATAAAAAATACGTATTTTTTTATATGGTTGAATGGATCATTGTTCCAGTGCTCTATCTGCTGCAACCAGTTGAAATAAATTTCTTCCCAATCGCTGCCTTCACTTTCCAGTGGACTGCCCGGGCCGCCGCTGCTCAGAAAAACATCATAATTGATGGAAGGAATTTCTTTTTTAAGACGGATATCAAAAATGTCGAGCGTTATATTGATATTGGAATTGATTCCAAACTGATCAACAATTTCGCGGAGGCAACGCATACCCTGATTTTCTTTTCCATCATACAGATCTAAAATGGCTATCCTTATATGTTGCTTTTCCGTCAGATTCATTATGCAAACTTAATAAATTTTTTATTGCTGATGCCGGACCCGGTGGTTTACCGTTTCATTATTTGTACACCTGCTGTTAATTAAATAACAAACAATAGATCCAACGTAAACAACAAATAGTTTATTGTAATAATAATACGGTTCCCTTCATTTCAACAACTTTACCGTTGCGGTCCGTTCCTTTGATCATCCAGGTATAGGTTCCCTGTGGTTGTTTCTTATTCTGGAAAAATCCATTCCACCCATCGAGCCATTTGGTAGTTTCAAAAACCATTTGGCCATAACGGTTGAACACCCTGAAAAATTCAGTGCTTACAATACCTACGGGAATCGGCCTGAAGATATCATTCAGTCCATCGCCGTTCGGTGTAAATGCATTCACCACATAATAAGTTGGGCCTTTATAAACTTTGATCAGTACATCATCCGTTCCGATACATCCCGCAACATCCGTTACCTGCACAGTAAATCTTGTATCGCCGGTGAGTGTTGCTTTTGGATATTGAATAAAAGGATTATCCAATGGACCGGCCGGGCTCCACAAATAACTTACACCACCACTGCTGAATAACTGGTGAGGAATGCCATACACTGCATTGGTATCATTGCCAGCATACGCAGGAACAGGCGGCTGCATTGTTATCAGCACGTCATCATATACTTTAAAATTACAGCCATAATTATCACTCACCTCCAGCGTAAATAATTGTGTTGAGTCAGGTCTTGCTACACTGAATGCAGCAGTGGCTGGTGTTGCTTTTAAAGAAGGTGTCCATAAATAACTTACGGCACCGGATGCATGTGTTGAACTTCCGCGAAGCAATGCAAATGTTTTAAAACAGATAGCCGTGTCGTTGCCTGCATTAGCCACAGGTTTGTACAAAATATTCACTCTTGTGGATGCAGTACGTTGGCATGAGCCCCATTTCGCAACTAAAGTATAGATTGTTGTATCAGTTGGATTAGCAGAAGGATTCTGAATCGTTGTGCTGCTCAGTCCTGTTGCAGGCGTCCATGTAAAAATACTGGTAGCACTGTTGGTGAGCGGCGTTAATGTTGCAGGCGTTCCCTGGCAGGTAGTCAGGTCCGGACCAAAACCAAGCCGCATGGTATCTGTAAGAATCACCGTTGCTGAACTATTGGCCAGACAACCATGTGTATCTTTTACAATAATATTATTGTAGCTGGCTGGTATTACTGTAAATGTATTGGGAGACTGATAAGTGATTCCATTATCAATAGAGAACTGGTACGCAGGCGAACCGCCGCCTGCATTTATCGTGATCACGCCGTCATTGCCATTACAGGTAGCAGCGGTTGGGGTGGCCGAAGCCGTTAGTAAGGTTGGCTGTGCAATAGTAAATGGATTATCAATATTGCATCCGTTCACATCGCGGATGCGGATACTGTAACTGCCTGCAATTAAACCATTGAAAGTTGCCACGGGTTGATAAGTAGTTCCGCCATTAATAGAAAACTGGTAAGGCGTAGTGCCGCCCGAAGGAATCAATGTGATGCTTCCGTTATTATCGCCAAAACAATTGGCGTCCTGAATACTACTGGTCGTTGTCAACGGCGTCGCCGGTGTTAAAGTAACAGAAGTTGAACCCGTACATCCATTCGCATCTGAAAAAGAAATAAGATACGTATTGGCACCCAACCCTGCAAAGGTTCCTGAAGCCTGTGTTGGTCCGCCATTCAAGGAAAATAAATAAGGTGCAGTACCGGTGCCGGGCGTAACCGTTATGGTTCCGTTATTAATACCGGAACAGGGCGGATTGGTAGAAGTGTAAGTAGATGCCAGCGCAGCGCCTGCTGATACCGTTCCTGAAAAAGTACCGTTACATCCATTGACATCGGTTACTGTAATATTGTAAGTATTGGGAGCAAGTCCTGTAAACAATCCTGTTGATTGCGAAGGGCCGCCATTTAAAGAATAAGTATAAGGTGCCGTTCCACTTGTAGGTGTAACTGTTGCTGTTCCATCATTCACCGTTGAACAACCGGTATTTGTAAATAAAGAATTAGCTGTGAGTCCAGCACCCGCCAATACCTGTGCAAGTGCGGACCCGCTGCAACCACCTGCATCATAAAACGTAACTGAATAGATATTGGGAGCAAGTCCTGTAAAAATATTTGATGGCTGTAACGGACCTCCATTCAATGAATAGGTAAATGGAGCAACACCTCCGAGGGGTGTAACGGTGATAGTGCCATTATTCACACCGGGACAACTGGTAGCAGTTGGCACCGCATTACCATTGAGTGTATTATCTGTTGGAACAAAAACGGTAATGGTATTCTGGCAACCATTGAAATCAATTACGTGCAGAGAATGATTACCGGCAATAAGACCAGTGAAGAAATTGCCTGGTTGCAATGCTCCGCCATCAATTGAATATTGATAAGGAGGCGTACCTACAAAACCAGTAACGTTAGCGGTGATGGTACCGGAACTTCCACCACAATTAGTAGGCGTAGCGGTGCCCGTAAGCGGTAATGAAGTAACCTGCGCAATATTAAAAGTATCGGTGCTCGTTAAAAGATTACCTGCATTGCTGCAGTCACTGAAAGTTGTTTTAACCAAAAACTGACCGGGGCCACCTGGACAGAAGTTTAGAAATTTTAAATTTAATAATCCTGCAGGACCATTGGTGGTAGTGGCATCGGCAATATGGGCGCCTGACAAAGTCAATAATTCCGAACTTACAAAACGGGAAGTAGGTCCATTAGGAGTAAAGCGCCATGCTTCATTTGATGCAGTAAATGAAGCGCAATTTCTGTTGGGTGGTGCTGCCCATTTTGTGAAGGTCCAATCCTGAATACCAACAATAGCACGGTTGCCATTAGAAGTTGTACAGCTAGGTTTACTTTGAATATAAATATCAATAATACCCGTTGATTCATACAGGACTATTTGAAAAGTAGTTCGTTGAGTTGTGCAACTATATTGTTGAATATTATTAAAGCTGATAATAAATCTCCTGCAGGGTGCGCTGCCTTCTGTTCTTGCTTCGATCTTGTAATTCGGGTCATCCGTTCTGGGCCAGATATCATGATAAGCCCCCATGATACAAGCCCTGGGATATAAAGCACCGGGAGGCGCACCGGGACAAGTACCTTGGGTTCCAGTGCCCTGAAAGGGCAACTGACCAGTAGCTCCGATGGTATAATTATTTCCTTTTAAAGCATTTACTGTATCAAAAGTGATCAGCCCGTTTGTGCCGATGCATAATTTAGAATAAGTAGCTCCGTAAAAGCAAAAAGCAAAAGGAAGAAAAGTAGTATCTAAAAATTTATCATCCTGAGCTGTTGTTGGCCCATCAGTACAGGGATGTAATAAAGCAGGTGAAAATGGATTGCTAAATGCAAAGGGTTGGTATGGTATCGAACTCACTGCATAATCTTCTGTTGATTTCAAATTAGGCACCTGAAAAATAAGATCAGTACAGGTTTGCCCGCAATAAAGATTTACTGTAGATCCGTTAATGCCGGTAGGAACACAATTCTGTCCATTAACTAAGTTGGTCTTAATACAAAAAAAGCCTGAAAGGAAAATCAGTAGTAAAAATTTTCTCATTGCTTAAATAGATAATAAAAAAGAAAATGGAAGATACGGATTTTGGCCTTAAAACTCTGCGGATGTTGATAATGCGTGGGCATAAATCGCATATTATAATATCATTTTCTGGTTCAGATAAGAAATAAAATTGATGTAATTTTTATTTTTGATCATGGGTAAAGAAAAAATATTTGATGGTTTCAGTGTCTGTGAAATCACAAACATGCAGTGTCTTTAATAAAAAATCGTTGCGGATACTATAAAAATTCTTAACTCTTAATTTTTAATTCTTAATTGTAAAAGCCTTCCTGTTAATAAACTGTCTTCCGCCGGCCACTTTCAAAATCTTTAAATATAAAAGCACCGAGTTTATCCAGTGATGCAAAGAATGCTTTGCCATTATTGGTCTCTGTAAATTCTTCTACAAATTTCTGCAGGTAAGGATCGCTGGCGATCATAAATGTAGTGATGGGAATTTTTAATTTCTTGCATTGTGTAGCAAGGTTCATGCAACGCGTCAATATTTTTCTGTCAACACCCCAACTGTTCTTATAATATTTACTGCCTACTTTCAGACATGTAGGCTTACCATCTGTGATCATGAAGATCTGTTTGTTGGGATTTCTTCTCCTGCGAAGTATGTCCATGGCCAGTTCCAGTCCGGCTACGGTATTGGTATGATAAGGTCCTACCTGCAGATAAGGAAGATCTTTTATTTCAATCGTCCACGCATCATTACCGAATACAACAATATCAAGTGTATCTTTTGGATATTTTGTCTGGATGAGTTCGCTCAGAGCCATCGCAACTTTTTTTGCAGGCGTGATCCTGTCTTCGCCATATAAGATCATGCTGTGCGAAATGTCGATCATTAAAACAGTAGAGGTCTGTGATTTAAAATCACTTTCTCTTATTTCAAGATCGTCTTCCTGCAGACGAAAACTTTCCACACCATGATTGATCTGCGCATTGCGGATAGAAGCCGTAAAGTCGATCTGCTCTACTGAATCACCAAACTGGAAGGGCCTTGTTTCCGGATTCACTTCATCGCCCTGACCAGGTTTAAAAGTGCGGTGGTCGCCCTTCTTCGTCTTTTTTAATTTGCCGAAAATTTCTTCAAGACTATTTCTCCGGATGCCCTGTTCTGTTTTGGGTGTGATCTTGATACTGCCGTCCTGTTTATTTTCATCAATATATCCTTTCTGTTTCAGGTCTTCAAAAAAATCACCGATGCCGTATTGATCGTCGGTCAGTTTATATTCTTTATCCAGTTCTGTTAACCATTGCATGGCCTCGCTCACATCACCACTGGTATAAGTGAGCAACTGCATAAAGAGATTGAGCAAAGTCTCGAAAGGAGTCTTTGCATTTTCATTGGGATTGTATTTTGAGAAATTGAAGAAACGCATTTTTTATAATTTGTTAGAGCGTTATTATTTGATGTTTGGGGTTTGTTGTTTGGGGTTGTGAGAAAGCATAAAAAAGCCGGACCAAGG